>CAVFXI010000022.1:0-12943 GCA_963626345.1 Gemmiger formicilis
GTTATTGGTTTAAGCGAAGTTCCTTTAGCTGGTGATCACTTTATGGCTTTCCCAAGTGAAAAACAAGCTAAAGATATTGCTGAAAAACGTAGACTTAAGAAAGTCGATGAAGAAAGAAAAAACGCCGTTGGAATCACTTCTTTAGAAGATGTTTATAAGAAAATTAATGAAAATTCATTAACTATTATCAATATCGTTTTAAAAACTGATTCAACTGGTAGTGCAGAAGCTGTTAAAGCAAGTTTAGAAAAACTTAATAGCGATAAAGTTAAAATTAATGTTGTAAGAGCTGCTGCAGGTGCAATTACTGAAAGCGATGTTTTGCTTGCTAGTGCATCAAACGCTATTATTTATGGTTTCAATGTTAGACCATCAGCTATGATTAAGAAAAAGGCTGAGGAAGAACATGTTGAAATTAGATTACAACGTATCATTTATGCATTAATCGAAGAAATGCAAGATGCTATCAAAGGTATGCTTAAGCAAGAAAAAGTCGAGAGTGTTACTGGTCAAGCTGAAGTTAGAAGCACATTTAAATTATCAAAAGTTGGTGCTATTGCTGGATGTTACGTCATTGATGGCTGCATTAAGAGAAATTCAAAATGTCGTGTCTTAAGAGATGGCACAATTGTTTATGAAGGCAAGATTGATTCTTTAAAGAGATTTAAAGATGATGCAAGAGAAGTCGCTCAAGGTTATGAATGTGGTATCAAAATTGAAAATTATAACGACATTAAAGAAGGCGATATAATCGAAGGATACGAAATGGTGGAGAAGGAAGATGGCGAATAAATCAGGAAGACTTAAAGCTATTATTTCTAAAAACATCAAAGAAATTTGTGAATATGAATTAACTAATGAAAAAATTGGTTTCTTTACAATCACTGATGTTGTTGTTAGTGATGATCATAGTTACGCAAAAGTTTATGTATCATTCTTAGTAAATCCACAAGATGGTGTTGATAGACTTAATAGAGCAAAAGGTTATGTACGTTCTTCATTAGCTAAAAAAATTGATACAAGAAGAGTTCCAGAAATAACTTTTGTTTTAGATGATAGTTACGAAAAACAAAAACATTTCGAAGAAGTTTTAAAAGCTGCTGAAGAAAAAATGAAGTAAATTAAAGCGACATCCTGTTAATCAGTGATGTCGCTTTCTTTTGAAATTTCTTTTTCGTAAATGTTTACTGGATTTTTACTAAATCCAAGATTAAGGAAGATACTTTCTTCCTCTTTTTTATTAATTTTTGAAATTTGTAATTTGCATGGGTTATATTTTTGATAATAGATGTTAAATAGTTCTTTTAAGGCTAGAATGAATTCTTTTTCATTCGTGAATTTATAAGAATCAATTATGAAACTTCTTGTTTCACTAGTGGACTTCATAGAAATTACACCTTTGATGATTTCATTTTCATAAAGAACATAATGAGTGGAATTTTTATCCAAAAAGTTTTTAAAATCATCGCCTAAATATTCAATTTCATTAATTAAATCATCCTTAAATATGGTGGTTTTAAAATATAAATTTGTTCCTTCAATCTTATGTTCGACATGTGAATAAAAAATATCTTCTTTATCAATGTTAAACATCATATTTAAAAAGTTTTCCTGGCTAGAAGGAAATTCTTCATAGATATTTTTAAGAATATTTTTAATAGTTTCTCTTTTAGTAAATTTATCGTTTGGGCAATGAGAAGGAGCAACTGGTATATTCTCTTCTTCACATAGTCTTTTTAAATCTTCTTCTTTTGCTAAAACTAGAGGCCTAATGAAAGTTATATCTTCTCTAGAAAGAACCATCTTTGGTGAAAAAGTAGAGATTCTTCCGCCATAAATTTCATTTAAGAAAAGTGTTTCTATAGCATCGTCTCTATGATGAGCAAAAGCAACTTTATTGCATCCTAATTTATGAGCAACTTTATTTATAATAGCTTTTTTCATTTTGCTGCAAATTGAACATGGTAAATGTGGGGTGTTTTGCTTTTCCTTTTGAATTTTTAAAATAGGATAGACAGTTTTTCCATCAGCAACATAGATGTCATATCCAAGTTTTTTGGCGAATTCTTGCTCTATTTTTGGTGAAAAGTCATCAAAACCAAGATCAATGATACATGGATAAATTTCAAATTTTGTTTTCGAAAATTTCTTATATAAATGTAGTGCATAAAACATAGCCATACTATCTTTTCCGCCACTAATTCCTAAACAGATTTTATCCCCATCATTTATTAAATTAAATGTATTGTCTGCTGTTCTTATACAAGCCAAAATTACTCTAATCGCTTTCATAGTTTTAATCTTTCAATTTTTAACGTCCTTAATTATAATATTTCAGTGGGAAAAATAAAATGGAAGTAAGATATATTAAAGATTTTAAACATATTGATTCAGGCATTAAAAATTTAAGTTTAGTATTAGGCTATTTTGATGGTTTACATATTGGGCATGTTCATTTAATTAATTATGCAAAAATGAATAGTAATGGACCAGTAGGTGTTGTTACTTTTGATAAACCTTTAAAATCAATTGAGGGTCAAATTACAACATTAGATCAAAAGATTGCATTAATTGAAGAACTTAAAGTTGATTATGTATTTGTTTTGGTAGCTGATGATAAATTTAAACACATGTCTTACATTGATTTTATTAATAAAGTTTTAAAGAAATTTAATCCAAAAACTATTTTTTGTGGAAATGATTATACATTTGGTTATGAAGCAAAAGGCGATGTTTATGATCTTAAAATGGCTTTTGCAAATGTTCAAGTCATGAATTATGTTAATGATTTTAACCGTAAAAAAATATCGAGTACAAGCATTAAAAAATTGATTAAAGAAGGTCAAGTTAAAGAAGCTAGTGTATTTTTAGGAAGACAATATGCTTTAACTGGAACTGTTAGTCATGGTTTTAAAGAAGGTACTAAACTTGGTAGACCAACAGCTAATTTAGAACCAATTGCAAATCTTGTTATTCCAAAAGATGGTGTTTATATTACTCGTACTAAAATAGATAAAAAAATATATGATTCTATAACTAATATTGGGACTCACCCAACAATTAACAAAGTTGAAAAACCAACGATAGAAACATATATTTTTGGATTTGACAAAAATTTATATGGTAAAGAAATAACCGTTTATTTTTATAAAAGACTTAGAGATGAAGTTAAATTTGATTCGATTGATGCTTTAGAAAATCAAATAGCTAAAGACATTGATGAAGCATCCGAATATTTAAAGAACAATTTATAAAAGTGGTAATCTATGAAAAAAATTGAACTTAAACCATACTTTGAAATTAAACCATGGGCAGGAGAAAAATTAACCAAAATTTATAATGCTCCTAAAATGGCTGGTGAAGCATGGATTGTTTCGGCTATAAAAAATAAGGAATCTAAATTAGAAAATGGTGAAGAATTATCATCATTTTTAAAAAATCATTATGAAGAATTAGGATTAAAAAAGAATGAAGAATTTCCTGTTTTAATCAAAATTATAGATGCTAAAGAAGACTTATCAATTCAAGTTCATCCAGATGATGAATATGCAATTAAAAAAGGATTTCATAATGGGAAATATGAATGTTGGTATATTCTTCCTGAAACAACTAACGATAAAATTATTTTTGGGATAAAAGAAAACACTTCTAGGGAAGAACTTGAAAAAGCTATTAAAGAAGGAATATTAGAGAATTATTTAATCTATAGAGATATTAAAGCTAAAGATTATCTAAAAGTAATTCCTGGTACTGTGCATGCAATTTTAAGTAATACATTTATTTTAGAAGTTCAAGATCCATGTGATATTACTTATAGAATCTACGATTATAATAGAATCCCAAAAAGAGAACTTCATATCGAAGATAGTTTAAATGTTATTTATAAAAATAAGTGTCCAGTTGATTTAGAAAAATACACAGTTATTGATAAAGAAAAAGAATTTATTATCAATATTAAAGGATATGACAAATTCTTTTTTGAAATTGAAAAAGGCACTTATAAAGCATATCTAGTAATTAAATAAATATCGATGTTGTCTGATGAAAACCAGATTTGGATAGCAAATTTTCAAATATGGTTTTCTATATAACTTCATAACTAAAAGGAGATAGAGAAATGAGCAAAGTTTTGATTATTAATGGAAGTCCACGTGTAAATGGAAATACTTCAATTGCAGTGCGTGAAATGGAAAAAGTTTTTAAAGAAAATGGTGTTGAAGTAACCATTGTTCAAATTGGCAATAAAGACATTCGTGGTTGTATTGCCTGTGGTCATTGTTATGAAACTGGAAAATGTGTTTTTAATGACACAGTTAATGAATTAGCGCCACTTTTTGAAGAGGCTGATGGTTTAGTAATTGCAAGTCCTGTATATTATGCTTCTGCAAATGCTACGTTAATTGCTTGTTTGGATAGACTTTTTTATAGTACACATTTTGATAAAAGCATGAAAGTTGGAGCAAGTGTTGTTTGTGCAAGACGTGGTGGTTGTTCTGCAACTTTTGACGAATTAAACAAATATTTCACAATTAGTAATATGCCAATAGCTTCAAGTCAATATTGGAATTCAATTCATGGTAGAGTTCAAGGTGAGGCTGAAATGGATGAAGAAGGCAAACAAACAATGCGTACTCTTGCACGAAATATGACATTTTTAATTAAGAGTATCGAACTTGGAAAAAAGGAATTTGGTTTACCAGAAAAAGAAAAGCGTGTAGCGACAAATTTCATAAAATAAATTAATTTTTAAGCACAAATCATTATCTATTTTTGATAAAGAGATTGTGCTTTTGTTTTGCTTATAATATGATTTTTCCATAAGAGGTAAATTTTATGGACAATAAGAAACGTTTTAGCAGTTTCAATTTTTGGCTACTTGTTTGGGGTCTTGGAATTGCTGGACAAATTTGTTGGAATCTTGAAAATCAATGGTTCAACACTTTCGTGTATGCAAAAATAGCGAAGGATCCAACTATTATTTCATGGATGGTTGCAATTTCAGCAGCTGCTACAACTTTATCAACTTTTTTGTTTGGATGCATATCTGATAGAATTGGTAAACGAAAAATTTTAATTGCAGTTGGCTATATTCTTTGGGGAATATTTACAATCATTTTTGGATTAACACAATATTTAAAATTTGGTGAAGCCAGTAATACAGCAAATATGCTTATGGTCATTGGTGTGGCTGTAGTTGCAGCTGATGCAATTATGAGTTTCTTTGGATCGATGGGCAGCGATGTTGGTTTTAATGCCTGGATTAATGATCACATGAATGATAAAAATAGAGGTCAATTAGGTGGGGCATTAGCAACTCAACCCGTTATTGGAACTATTTTAGGAACTGTTGTTGGTGGAATGCTTGTTGGCAGTGATGACAATTATATGAGATTATTCCTTGTTATGGGAATTGCTGTCATCTTATTTGGTGTTTATTGTTTATTTGCAATGAAGGATAGTGAAGAATTAAAACCAAGCAGAAGAGGAACTTTTGCTAAACAATTCTTCTCAATATTTAATTTCAAAAATTACATAAAACAAAAAGAGTTAGTATTTGTTAATTTGACACTTGCAGTTTATTTTATTGCTTTTAATGTTTATTTTACTCATATTGGTAATTATATGATTTATTATCTAGGCTTTTCTGCTGATATGATGGGATACATCGAAGGAATTGCACTCGTGGCATCTATGCTTTGCACAATTCCATTTACAAAATTATTAAATAAAGGAAAAGCTCCTCAATTATGTATAGCATCAGTCATTCTTAATAGTGTTGGTGTAGGAATGGTTGGATTATTTGTAAGACCAGAAAATGTGAATACTGGTTCTATATTTAATCCAGTTTTACTTTTAGGAATTTTCTTACTAGGTTTAGGATATGTCTTATTTTTACAAAGTATTACAGTATGGGGTAAGCAACTTTATCCAGAAGATTCTAGAGGACAATTTGAAGGAATTAGAATTTTATTCTTTGTTTTAATTCCTATGATTGTTGCCCCATTAATTTCAAATCCAATCATTAAAAATAATGGACAAGTAACGGATGCTAATGGTTTCGTTTCATACCTTCCTACTGGAACTTTATTCTTAGTTGGTGCAGGACTTGTATTATTAACGTTCATACCATTAGTTTTTGCAATATTAGAGCATAATAAGGTTAAGAAAACAGAAACTGTTAATAATGAAGTGGAAGATGTTAAGAATCAATAAAGATACATCTGTACCTAACTTTTGATGGAAAACATACAAAAGTTCAATAACTGTTGTCAAACTATACTTAATTAATTAACCGACTTAAAAAATGCAAAAAAATTTCAAAAAAACACTTGTAATAAAAACTGATAGAGTGATATATTATTAGTAATCTTATACAAGATGTAAGATTTAAAGAAGGCTCAAGGTCCCCCCCTAAAATCTTGAGCCTTTTTTCTACCCATAAAAATTATTTAAATTTATTAGTAAGTGGTATAATAATAGAAGAAAAAATTAATATTAAGGGAGGGACTTTAAATGAAGTATTTGTTAACATCTATATATTTTATTTTTCATAAGAAGCAAATTATAAGAACAATGAAACCTAAATTTGTTTTTTGGTATTTGATGTTTGATGGTGATCATGACAAAATTGTTGAGGCATTACGTTGCAATTATGGTTTAAGCAATAAAGAAAATTATGATCGAGTTATGAAAGATGTGAATCTTGATGATTATTTATTTATTCTTGAAAAAGGTTTTAAAAAATATTGTTGTAGCGAAAATTGTCTTATAGTACATAAGTAGTGAAGGAAAAAATAATGGAAAATTCAATTAAAAATTTAATTGATGAAAAGCGAAAAGACCAATTAGCGAAGGATTTCAGTGAAATGCTTAAGCATACTGATCGTTATTTTGATAATGATAATAAAATTGTTAAATATCATATTTCGTTACATATCCTATCTAAGAAAGATATTGATGTAGATGTTGAAGATATTTATAAAACAATTAGGGAAAGAGTAGTTATTAATAATGGAGCAATTGACTATACAACTAAAGGAAATATTCCTGATTTAGATGCTAATTTAAAATTTAGTGGATATTTTCATTATGATCAAAATAACTCAATTACTTTTTTGTTAATGTATAGAGAACATTTTGAAGATGAATATCGTCATCAAAGAGATATTTTAGAACGTAATGCGGTATCTTCATTTCGTTTTCCAGTGCAAAACATTAGAAAAAGAAGAGATTTTTTTCCAGATCATCTTTTTATATATGTTGCAGAAAAAAAGAAAATTTATGATGGATATAAATTTGTTACTACTTTTTTATCAGAATTTAAAGAAAAGACTTTTTATTATAAAGGGTCGATTGAATATAACTTAGTTCAACATTTAAATGTTCTTAAAAGCGAAATAATGTAGCAAAAACTTGTTTGTACAACTTGAACAAACAAGTTTTTTTGTGTAAAATGATGATAGGTTTAAATATGGTTAATGTAAATTGCGAATGCACAATAAAAGAAGATATTGAGTTTATTTTAGAAAATGAAGATATTGATATTCTTGATTTATCTTATGCAACAGGTATTTCAAGAACAACTTTAATGGAAATATTAAAAACAGGGGTTGCTCAATCTAATATTTATGAAAAGTTTTATTCTTATATTTATCGAATTAATTATAGGATCAATTCTGTAAAAGAGGAATTTTTAAAAGAAACAAATAATCAAATACTTTTCCATGGCTCTAAGAATGGTTTGAAACAGATTTTATCCAATGGATCAAAAAGGAATTGTGATTTTGGTGAGGGTTTTTATTTAGGCGAAACATATATTCAAGCATTATCTTTTATATATGAAAAAAGGGATTCATTTATTTATTCTTTTAATTGTGATTTTTCAAATTTAAAAATAAAGAAATTTAATTGCGATTTAGAATGGATGCTTACAATTTGCTATTTTAGAGGTTATTTGAAACAGTATGAGGATAACAGAAAGGTTATAGAATTAATAAAGGAAATCGAAGATGCTGATTTAATTATTGCTCCAATTGCGGATAACAAAATGTTTTATATTATGTCGCAATTTAGTAATGGGGAAATTAATGTAGATGTTGCTATTCACTCTTTATCAGCATCTAATTTGGGGTACCAATATGTTATTAAAAGCGAACTTGCATTAGAAAAGATCAAACCAATCGAAAAATATTATATATGCAATGATGAGAGGCTTGATTGTAAAAAGAAATTGTTTGATCGTTCTTTTGAAATTGACACTAAATTAAAATTAGCATTGAGGAAATTTAGAAATGGTTTATTTATAGAGGAGATATTTAATGAGGAAATTTGATTATGAAGGAATGATATTGGCAAAATATCAGGGAATGTTATTTGAAAAATCTGTCGAATTAAACTGTTCAACTCCTATTTTTATGCGTCGATTTTTAAATTCTGATTTATTGCGTACACTTGATGAAAATTTATCATTTGTCTTGAGTTTAGATGTTAATGAAGGTTTAGATTCAATAAATGAACAATTCGGAGATTCTAATTATGGAACTATTAAGTTTTTAAGCAAATCATTATTTTGGATTGGATATATG
The DNA here is from genome assembly GCA_963626345.1 of Gemmiger formicilis. Taxonomy (GTDB): domain Bacteria; phylum Bacillota_I; class Bacilli_A; order RFN20; family CAG-826; genus Onthovivens. The sequence goes on from CAVFXI010000022.1 coordinate 8,586, forward strand.
TATCGTTATATTTCATATACTAGAGAAGTAAACACGAGATTGATTATGAAATTTTTTGATTATAACTTAATGAACGATGTTTATTTAACATTTCACACGCAGGATCCTGAATGGTGCATTGCTAGCTTATTGGATATTAAAGGGTTGAATGAAGATATATTCAACAAAAACAAAAGATTAAAGAAACTTATCGAAAAAAAGTATGCTTAATGCATGTATTCATTCATGAATTTTAATTGCTTCGTTCAAGTAAAAATCATTTATGAATAATAAAAGTTCAAATATGAACGTATTCTTTTGATATAATAAATAAGGAGATAAAATCTATGAAACAATATTTAAAAGATCGTTTAGGACTAACACTTGGGTATTACCAAGATGAAGGGAATAAAAAAGTACTTTATGATAGATATGGGATGAAACTTGGATACTATGATGGCAAATATACTTATGATAGATATGGAATGAGAGTTGGCGAAGGCGATATTCTTGCGATGCTTCTTAGATAAATAATTATAGCGATAATCAAGAAAATAATGATAAATAAAGACAAAAACATCGACGATGCAGTCGATGTTTTTTTAAAGGGGACAATCCTTGTCCTCACGCTTTTCATATATAAAAGATAATATATAGATGTTCCAAGGAAATGATCTTTCTAAGGGGCAGACAATAAAGCATGGTGAAGCCATCTTTGTGAGATGGCCATGGCGTTAAGCAAGAAAGAAAATCTTATGGGATACTTTAAGATTTTCAAGACTTAGTAATAAGTATTCGAGATTAAATTCTCGCTTTGGTTAATGGCGCACTTTGCCTTTCGATGTAAATAGTCACTAGGACTAGGCACCAAAAGAGGCAACATAGTGATATGACCCGCAATAAGATGTTAATCTGAGAAATTATCATCTTGGCTCTCAAATAAGGTGTTACGACTTGAAGATGGGTAACCATCTATAACTAGTTTAGTGAGCGCGAGTAGCAGAATGTCGTGTTTCAGGTATAGGGATACACATTGTAGCGGAAGAGATCAAAAATGCTGAAGCTCTGTGAAAGTTGGAAGATATCAATTCTTCCCATGGTTCGATTAATAATCCATTTTAGAAGCTATAAGGTCGCAACTTATAGTTCAGCCTAAAGTGCATGTGTATGAACAACAAATTAAGGTAAAAAGTGTATGAAGAAATTCGGGATTGTCTGTCTCTTAGAGAGATCAAAAAAATGGGCAAACTTGCAATAGAATTGAACTGTTGCAAGTTTTTTTAATTGCAAAATAAAACATCCGTTAAGGATGTCTATTGCCTTTACCTCAAAGATATTGGCGAATGTATTGACTACCTCAATACTGGTTGTGCCAAAGTTTTCGATTCTTCTTAAGTTTCGAACACTATATCCGCACTTGCTTGCTAACTCTTCTTGTGTTAGGTTGTTAGCCTTCCTAAGCGCTTTGATAGATTTTCCTATCATTACGACTTCAATTTGTTTTGCGTTTTGCATGTCGCGTACCTCCTTTGTGGCCATTGTTTTGGCTTTGCCCTATAAAATCAAAATGAGGTTCTAAACAAATTGTGTTGATATTATATATGAATTATTTGCAATATCTATATAAATTAAAAAGATTGTTTTAGAAAATAATAATTTGAGGTAAAAGTGTTCAAAATAAATACAATTTTTAAGGCAAATATTTTATAATTTTATCAATTAGGTAAAATTATACCTAGAGAGGTAAATTATATGGATAAATCAATAAAACCATTATTCACTCCATGGAAAATAGGCAATGTCGAAATTAAAAATAGAATTGTTATGACATCGATGGGTGGAACAAATATTTTCGGTTGGATGGAAATTAACCATTTTGACAAAGAAGCTGCTAAATTTTTACTTGACAAAGCAAATAATGAAGTAGGTCTTATTCTTCCTGGATGTCAACCTGTTTATAACCCAATGCTTGGACAATGGTTATATAAGAAAAAAGGGATGTTCAAAAAGATGAAACCATTCATGGATGAAATACATAAGAGTGGGGCAAAGCTTTTTGTTCAATTGACTGCTGGGTTTGGAAGATCATTTACAATTTCTGATACAATGGAAAAATTAGCAACTAATAAGTTTTTAGCTTTTTTATCTAAACCAGTTATGAATTTTGATAAGATTTGTGCAACTGCTAGTGAGTGTCCAAATAGATGGAGTGATAAAGTTCCATCAAAAGAAATGACAATAAAACAAATTGATAAATTTGTTGAAGCATTTGCAAAATCTGCAAAACTTTTAAAAGAAGCTGGAGTTGATGGTGTGGAAGTTCATGCTGTTCACGAAGGATATTTGCTCGATCAATTCACATTAAAATATATAAATCATAGAACTGATGAATATGGCGGAAGCTTTGAAAATAGATATAGATTTGCTGTAAGAATTGTTAAAGCGATTAAAGAAGCTTGTGGAAATGATTTTCCAGTTTCTCTTAGATATTCTGTAGTTTCAAAAACTAAAGGATTTAGAAGTGGTGCATTACCTGGCGAAGAATTCACTGAAGTTGGAAGAGATTTTGAAGAATCTAAGAAAGCTATTAAATATTTAAGTGATGCTGGGTATGATATGTTTAATTGCGATAACGGAACTTATGATGCTTGGTATTGGGCGCATCCTCCAATTTACATGAAAGAAAATTGTAATTTAGATGATGTCATCGCAATTAAACCATATACGGATAAACCTGTTGTATGTGCTGGAAGACTTGATCCAAGAGTTGCGGCAAAAGCTATAAGCGAAGGAAAACTTGATGGCGCAGGATTTGCTAGACCATTTTTAGCAGATGGTGCATGGGTTAAAAAACTTATGGATGGAAAAGAAGATGAAATTCGTCCATGTATATATTGTCATAATGGTTGTTTTAATATGTGTCACTATAATGGACATGCAAATGATCAAGCCTTGAATGATTCATTACATTTATCAAGATGTGCAATTAATGCTGAAACTATGCAAACAAATGTACATTATATAAAGAAAACAAATAATCCTAAAAAAGTGGTTATTATTGGTGGTGGAATTGGTGGAATGGAAACCGCTAGAGTTTTAAAATTAAGAGGTCATAATCCAGTAATTTATGAAAAAACTGATAAACTAGGTGGAACATTTGTTGCTGCAAGTAAGGCAAGTTTCAAAGGGAAACTTAGAGATCTTGAAAAATGGTATGAAAAGCAAATGAAAGATTTAAATATTGAAATCAATTTCAATAAAGAAATCAAAGATATTAAAAATATCGATGCTGATGCATATGTTATTGCAACAGGTTCAAAGCGTAGAATATTAAAAAATGTCAAAGGATTTGATAAAGCAATTGAAGCTATTGATTACTTAAACGGTAAAGAAGTTGGAGAAGATGTTGCAGTAATTGGTGGTGGTCTTACAGGTTGCGAGATTGCTTATGAACTTTGTTTAGAAGGCAAAAAGCCAGCAATTATCGAAGCAAAATCAGACTTGATTGCTCAAACTGGTGTTTGTCTTGCTAATTCATCATATTTAAGAGAATATTTTGCATTGCATAAAGTACCAGTTTATTTAAATAGTAAAGTTATTGAAATCAAAGATAATGTTGTTGTTGTCTTAGATGAAAATAATGTAGAGCACGATATAAAAGCTGATTCAACAATTGTTTCAGTTGGATATATCCCAACTCCTTTAACTAAAAAAGATAGAAATGTTTATTTAGTTGGGGATTGCGATAAAGTTGGAAATTTAAGAACTGTCATTTGGAAAGCTTATGAAGTGGCTATGAAAATTTAGGAGATATAAAAATGTACGAACCAAAGATGAAATTAACCAAAGAAGAAAAAGAAATTTTGGAGGGTAAACAAGGCGAAACTAAGGCTAAGATGATGGAATGTCTTGTTCGATATGGTGATATTTTCCATGCAAAAAGAATGGTAAAAGTTACACATAAGAAAGGACATCTTGTTACAAGTTTTGGTCTTCAACTTTTAACACCAATTTATCCTTTAATGGATGAAATTATTAAAGCTGGTCTTAAAGCAGAAGAAGGTTTCACGGTTGATCCTAGACCACTCGACTATGAAAATGTTTCGGCTGGACCATTAGAAAAATTAGTTTTTAATCATTTTATGTATTCAACTCAAGAACATTATGAAGATCAATTAAGAAAAGTTGGATTAAAAGATGAAGATGGATTTTCATGTACTTGTTATTTAAAAGAAGTAAACAACACTCCTAAAGAAGGAGATATTCTTTCTTGGGCTGAATCATCAGCAGTTGTTTATGCAAACTCTGTTTTAGGTGCAAGATGTAATAGAAATTCAGGTGTTTATGATTTATTTGGAACTATTTTAGGTGTTGTTCCT
>CAVFXI010000023.1:0-15257 GCA_963626345.1 Gemmiger formicilis
ATATTACTACAAGACAAAAGATAAAAGTAGCAATTTTAATTTATTTTTTAAAAGCTTTTTTGAATTTATCAAACCAAGAATCTTTTCCTTTGCTAGCTTCTTTGAAAGCTTGCAAGGCAGCTTTTTGTTCTTTATTTAATTCTGTTGGAGTTTTCACATTAATATGAACGAATTCATCGCCATAACTACTGCCTCTTACATTCTTAACGCCTTTACCTTTAACTTTGAAAACTTGATTTGGTTGAGTTCCAGCAGGAACCTTCATATCAACATCTCCATAAATTGTTGGTACAGTAATAGTTGTGCCTAAGCAAACATCAACAAAATCAATTGGTATTGTAAGATGAATATCATCGCCATCACGCTCAAAATTTTGATGTGGAGCAACAACAACTTCTAAGTATAAATCGCCATTTGGTCCACCATTTAATCCTCTTTCACCTTTTCCAGCGATACGAATTTGTTGGCCGTTATTTATACCTTGAGGAATTTTAACTTCAATTGTTTTCTTAACTTTGTTATAGCCTTTTCCGCCACAATATGAGCATGATTGTTTGATAATTTTACCTGTACCATGACATCTTGGACATGCCGTTTGAGATTGCATCATACCAAAAATAGTTCGTTGTTGAGTAATAACAAAACCACGACCACCACAATCTGGACAAGTATCAAAGGCAGTACCATCTTTAGCGCCAGTTCCATGACAATGTTCACATGGTTCATCGTAAGATATTGGTAAATTCACTGTAGTTCCTAAACATGCATCCATAAATGAGATCTTAATTCTCATTAACGAATCATTCCCTCTAGATCTGCCATCTCCACCTGATCTAGCACCACGACCTCTAGTTCCGCCAAAGCCAAACATAGAGCTTAAAATATCATTTAAATCACCAAAATCACCTGCATTAAAGTTGAATCCTTCAAAACCGCTTCCCGCAAATGGATTAGAACCTCCAGCTGTTTGATCAAATGCAGCACTTCCGAATCTATCGTATGTTTTTCTCTTTTGTGGATCACTTAAAACACTATAAGCTTCACTACATTCTTTGAATTTCTCTGCATCACCAGTTTCTTTATTGTCTGGGTGATATTTGTGAGCTAATTTTCTATATGCAGATTTAATTTCATCATCAGATGCAGTTTTATTAACACCTAATATTTCATAATAATCTTTCTTTTCTGCCATAAAGAAACCTCCTTTTATAAACACTTAAAGGGAAGTTTAATGCTTCCCTTTATACTTAAAATCTACTAATTAACTACTTCTTATCAGTAAAGTCAGCATCAACTACATCATCATCTTTCTTAGATGAATCATTTGAATTTCCTGAATTTGAAGAAGCATTATCTGTGAAAGATTGACCTTGTGCACCACTTGCACCAGTTCCAGCATTAGCTTGAGCTTGTTGCATATAGGCAGCAGCTTTTTCTAAATCATCAATCTTACTCTTTAAAGTATTTATATCGTTATTATCTAAAGCAGTCTTTAATTCATCTCTTAATTTTTGAGTTTCTTCTTTTTGCTTTGGATCGATTGAATCGCCTTTTTCTCTTAAAGCTTGATCAATTGAATTGATATAGCCTTCGGCTTTATTCTTTAATTCAACTTCTTCTTTTCTCTTAGAATCAGCTTCTTTGTTGGCTTCAGCTTCTCTCATCATACGGTCAATTTCTTCTTTGCTTAAACCATTACTTCCGCTGATAGTAATTTCTTGTTCTTTTTGACTATCTAAATCTTTAGCACTAACTTTAACAATACCATTAACATCAATATTGAATGTAACTTCGATACGTGGAGTTCCTCTTGGTGCTGGTTTAATTCCAGATAATTGGAAATGTCCTAATAATTTGTTATCGTGTGCCATTTGTCTCTCGCCTTGATAAACCATAATATCAACTGCTGGTTGATTATCTTCGGCTGTTGAGAAAATTTGAGATTTTGTAGTTGGAATCGTTGTATTTCTTGGAATTAATGGGGTCATAATGCCGCCCATTGTTTCAATACCAAGAGTTAATGGAGTGACATCGAGAAGAATAACATCTTTAACATCACCGCTTAAAATACCACCTTGGAAAGAAGCACCAATTGAAACTGCTTCATCTGGGTTAACACTTAAATTAAGGTTCTTACCACTGATTTGTTTAACAAGATTTTGAACAGCTGGCATACGAATTGAACCACCAATCATCAAAACTTCGTTAACTTTATCCCAACTTAATTTTGCATCACTAATTGCTTTTTCAAGTGGAACTTTACATCTATCAAGTAAATGTCTTGTCATATCTTCGAAATTAGCTCTTGTTAAAGTAGTTTCAAAACTGATAGGACCATTTGCACTCATACCAATGAATGGTAATGAAATAGTTGTTTCTAAACTGCTTGAAAGTTCAATCTTGGCTTTTTCAGCAGCATCTTTATATCTTTGTAAGGCCATTTTATCTGAAATGTCTTGACCAGTTTGTTGTTGAATTTGAGCACGGATCCAACCAGCAACAACATTATCCCAGTCATCGCCACCAAGTTTGTTATCGCCTGCAGTAGCAACAACTTCAAATGTACCATCACCAATGTCAAGAACACTAACATCTAATGTTCCACCACCTAAATCAAATACAACAATCTTTTCAGATTTATCTTTTCCTAAACCATAAGCTAAAGCAGCAGCTGTTGGTTCGTTAATAATACGAACAACATCTAAACCAGCGATTGCGCCAGCATCTTTTGTTGCTTGTCTTTGAGCATCGTTGAAGTATGCAGGACATGTAATAACTGCTTTCTTAACTGGATGACCAATATTCTTTTCTGCATAATCTTTCATATAAGCAAGGACTTTTGCACTAATTTCTTGAGGTGTGAAATCCTTATTAATACAATTGATATGTACTTTTTCACTTGATCCCATCTTACGTTTAATTGATGCGACTGTATCAGGATTAGTTAAGGCTTGACGCTTTGCAGCATTACCAACAATAACTTCTCCATTTGCTTTAAAACCAACAACTGATGGAGTAGTATTTGTACCCTCTGGATTTGGGATTACTTTAACCTTTCCATCTTCTTGTAAATAACTAACAACTGAGTTAGTTGTTCCTAAATCAATACCTAAAATAACTTCTTTTGCCATAAAATTTATCCTCCTAAATTTATTTCACTTCTGAATTTTCTTCTTTTTTATCGTCTTTTTCATCTTCGCTTGGCTTTTTTGTTACAACTACCATTGCTGGACGAATAAGATGTTCATAAAGTTTATATCCTTTCAAATTAACCTTTTTAACAATGTTTTCTTCGCCATCGTCTTCAATTGTATCGACAGCATGCATGGTAGATTCATTAAATTTATCACCAACCTTTGGCTCAATTTCAACGATTCCTTCATCAGTTAAAATGTTAACTAATTGTTTATAAACATACTGAAATCCAACAAGGTAATTCTTAACAACATCATTTGTTGCTTCTTGTTTAAATGCCATATCGAATGCATCTAACACTTGAAGCAAGTTTTGAGCGAACCCTTCAACACGATATTTAAGGGCTTCTCGTTGATCTTTTTCCATTGATTTTCTTAAATTTGCCATATCAGCATAAGCTTTATAATATTCATTCTTCCAATGTTCAAGATCAGCTTTTAGTTTTGTAATTTCTTCTTCTTGCTTACCAAGTTTTTCTTTGTAAGCTTTTTTGAAATCTATATTAGAGGAATCTTTTTCTTTCGATTCTTCCTTTACTTTTTCTTCTTTATCCATTCTTTTTGCTATCCTCCTGAATGACGATGTCAGTGTTTGATAAATGGTTCATAAGTTCTTTTACAACATAATCAAGTGCATTTAGAACTTTACCATAATCCATACGCTTTGGGCCTACAATTGCAATTCTTCCAAGTTCTCTGTCTGAATCAGGAATCTTAATTTCTTTACTAATAATTGCTAGGTTATCATATGATTTGATGTCACTATTCGAATCTTTATCGATAGTTTCACTTTCATCATGATTTTGAAGCATTTCAACCAAATTTTCAGGTTTTGAGAATAAATCAAATATTTTTTTCAATTCTTCTGGATTATCCTTGAATTCAGGTTGACTTAATAAGTTGTTTTCTCCATAAAATTCACTTCTTTCAGCAGCAAACTCGAAAAACGCTTTCGCAATTGAATTAAAGATATAGGTGTAATCATTAATATAATCTTTTAATAAAGGTTTTAATGAATCAAGTTTATCAGTTAATTCGCTAATGTAAGTCCCAGTAATTCTATCATTAATAAGCTTAATAGATTTTGTTAAATCATCGAGATTTACACTTTTATCAAAGATGAATGTTTTATTTTCAACATAACCTCTATCAGTAACAAATATTGCAGTTGCGCTAGTTTTACTAATTGGGATCAATTGGAAACTAATCAACCTTTCTTTACTTGAATTTGGTCCAAGATATACACTAACTAGATTAGTCATATTTGATAATACCTTACATGATTCACCTAAAACATCTTCAACTGATTTAGTATTGTCGAACACAACTTTTAGTTCATTTTTAAGCTTAGAATCGACAGAATTTGATTTTAGATTATTGACATAATACTTATAACCAAGAGTTGATGGGACTCTGCCGCTACTCGTATGTGTTTTTTCAATTAATCCATCATTTTCTAGTGAAGCCATTTCATTTCTAACAGTAGCACTACTATATGGAAGTTCATATTTTGTAATCAAATAATTACTACCAACAGGTGTTGCTGTTTTAATAAAATCTTCAACGATAAGCTTAAGAATATAATCTTTTCTTGATAAACTCATATCTATACCTTTCTAGCACTCTATCTCTTCAAGCGCTAACTATATTATAGAAATAAATTTAGCACTGTCAAGGCTTAATTGCTAAAAATATAATATTTTAAAAAGTAACGATTATATCGTAATTTTTATTTATCAATCAACTGAAGTAATATCAAATCTAAAATAAGTAATCCTTTATCTGTGCAACTAAAATAACCATTATTTACGGTAACTTGTTCGTTATCGATCATTAAGTCTACTTTTTTATTATATTTTTTTATGAAATCAGTTTTAAAAATTTTGAAATACTCATCAAGCGAAAAACCTTTTGATAATCTTAAATTAGTAATAAAATAGTATTCTTCTAGTTGTTTATCAGTTATTATTTCTCTATTTATATTATTTATTCCTTTTATATATTCTGAAAAATTCATTGTATTTGAATATCTTATGTTACCAATATAACCACTAGCATTTAAACCAATACCTAAATATTCTTTGTTTCTCCAATATGTTAAATTATGCTTGCACTCAAAACCTTGTTTAGCATAATTACTAACTTCATAACGTTCAAATCCATGTTTTCGCATTTCTTTTAATATATAAAGATAGTATTCTGAACTTAGATCTTCATCAATTTCTTTTACTTTTTTATTAAAAAATATCGTTCCAGGGCTAACAATTAAACTATAAAAAGAAGCATGATTAACATTTAGTTCAAAAAAATCTTTTAAATCTTCTTTTAAGATATCAAATGAATATCCAGGCAACCCATATATAAAATCCAAATTAATATTAGAAATATACTTTTTAACAAGTTCAATCATATTTTTGTAATTAATATGATAGTTTCTATTAATTGTATTTAAAATATTTTCATTAAAAGTTTGAATCCCTATAGAAATACGATTAACACCATACTTTTTTAGTAGCTCTAATAATTTTTGATTGATATCTTCAGGGTTGGTTTCAATGCTGAATTCATAATCTCGTTTATGCATTTTGCTGCATGCAATCAATATTTTTTCTAAGTTATCTAAAGATAGACATGATGGCGTTCCGCCACCAATATAAATCGTTTCAAATTTAAAAAATTTGTCTCGTGTTAAAGACAAATCTTTTAATAATTGATCGATATATTTGTCTTCATAATTTTGATTTTTATATAATTTTGCAAAATCACAATAGGGACAAATATTTCTACAAAAAGGAATATGAATATATAAACTATTTACTTTCCTTTTCATCTTCTTTTGAATCATTTTGATGTTCTTTTGAATAATCATCAAATTGTTTTTGTGTTTCATCGTCGTCAACATCTTGCAAATAACGAGATAAATTTTCATCTGCTATTTTTGCTTCATCAGTTGGTTTTTCATTCTTATTGCTTATTTTTAAATATTTTCTTAATAAAAATACTATAAGAGCAATAATACCAAAAAATGCGACTAATCCGAGTAAAATCCAAAGAACACTAAGATTGCTAGCTAAAACAATTAATTTCATTTTTATCAACCTTTCTTAACTGGAGTATAAATATATTTATTCTTTAACAATTCTTTTCTATAGTAACCAAGATAAACTAAATGATCCATACTACTTCTAGCAGTTTCATAAGCGCATCCTAATTCTTTTTTATATTGAGAAATTGTATAATTCATGCCTAAAGTGCAATGTCTTGCATAGAAATAAGCTTGACCACGACTTAAACTTGGATTTAATTCCATTAAATGATTTTCAAGTCTAACAGCTTCTTCTTCATTTAAGCCTGTAGGTAAATTTGAAATAGCAATCGATTGGTTATAGCCAATTACATCACTACTATTTTGAACCTCAACTTTATGTTCAGGAATGGTATTTTCAGCATAGGAAGGAATGTTTTTAAATGATTCGCTATTACTATGATTGACACTTTGAATCTTATTTAAAATATTCTTCTCTTCAGGTTGATTAATTTCAAAGTTTATTGTAGATTTTTGAGCATTAAATAATGCATCCTGCATTTCTTGAAGCATTGGATCAGCTTTTTCGAGAACATAATCAACTAAATATGTTAAATCAAAAGATTTTTGTGATTCAATAATTTCATTTTCTAATTCTTCTTTATTAGAAATTAAATCTTCAAAATCAATTAAGGCACTATAACCACCAATATCATTTAAAGCTAACACCTTTTTCATGACCAAAGTTGCAATTTCTTCGGTGTATTCATCAAAAGGTTTAACATAATAAATGAAATAGAATGCGCTTAAAGCTCTAATAAACATCGAAACATGCGAAGTTTCTAAGAAGGAATATAGTTGTTGCATATTGCCTTCAATACTATTTACAGGAACTCCTAAATAAATTTTTCCAATCAAGGTTTTGCTCATGCTTCCTTGAACTTCTTCGGTACGATAAAATTTATTTAATTCGGATGTTCCAATTAAAAGTCCATAATATTTGCTTAATAATTCATCATTAATTGGAGCAAGAGGATTCTTTTCAATATCTAAAAGACATTGATAATATCTATTTAATATCATTAAATCTGGCGATAATGTCGAAACATTTCCGCTAACAATATTACCAATGACGTTATCATCTAATTTAAGACCATATCTTCTAGCAACACATTGTAAAATTTTAATATAAGATATATGTTTTAAATAAGTGCTTTCAGAAGGATTTTTAATTTTTTCAAAACTTGTAGATAATTTTGATAATTTACGATCAATAGTACAAAGTCTTTCACTCATATTAGGAGTAATACACACCGAATATGGAGTATTATTTATATGTTTTAATGGTAAAATAACTGAAAAATTTGATCTATATTCTAAAACTGAATTCCAAATACTGTCGATTAGAGGTGTTTTCATCGCTTCTGCAACCTCTTTTTTTGAACAATATTTTTCATTGCTAAACTTGATAGCAAGTTGAGTATTATTCATGTAATTTTTCCTCCTGAAATTAATTATTTTAATTATAAATTTAACTATGAAAATTTACAATTAATATTAACTATTTTTTTACTAGAAATCGACTACCTAAATTACTCATCATCATCGATTGAAAGAATAGACATAAATGCTTCTTGTGGAACCTCAACAGAACCAATAGCTTTCATACGTTTCTTTCCTTCTTTTTGCTTCTCTAATAATTTTCTTTTTCTAGTAATATCACCACCATAACATTTTGCTAAAACATCTTTTCTAACGGCTTTAACATTTGCTCTTGCAATAACTTTCCCACCAATAGCGGCTTGAATTGGAACTTCAAATTGTTGCCTTGGAATCACTTCTTTTAGTTTGCTAACAAGTCGTAATGCACGATTATATGCACTACCTCTATATACAATTGAAGACAAAGCATCAACAGGTTCGCCATTTAACAAAATGTCCATTTTAGTTAAATTAGTAACTCTATAATCAGCCAATTCATAATCTAATGAAGCATAACCTTTTGAATAACTTTTGAGTTTATCAAAGAAATTAAAAATAATTTCACATAATGGCATGTCATATTTGAGAATATTACGAGTATCATCGAAATATTCTAAATCTTTATATACACCTCTTCTATCCTGACAAAGTTGCATTAATGGACCAACAAATTCTTTTGGAGTCATAATTTCAACTGCAACAAATGGTTCTTCGATAGATGAAACCTTGCTAGGTTCAGGTAAATCACTAGGATTGGTTAATGTTATTTGCTCACCAGAAGTCAAATTAACTTTATAAATAACCGATGGAGCCGTTAAAATTAAATCTAAACCATACTCTCTTTCAAGTCTTTCTTGAATAACATCCATATGTAATAAACCTAAAAATCCACATCTAAAACCAAATCCAAGGGCTTGGGAAGTTTCTGGTTCATAAACAAGAGATGCATCATTTAAACAAAGTTTTTCAAGAGCAACTTTTAAATCTTCATATTTTTGTGAATCGGTTGGGTAAATACCGCAATAAACCATAGGGGTTATTTTACGATAACCTGGCAATTTTTCTTTAGCAGGATTATCTGTTTTTGTAATTGTATCACCAACCATAACATCTTTAATATCTTTGATTTGTGCACATAAATAGCCAACTTCACCACAATATAAAGCATCACTTTTAATTTCTTTAGGCGTTCTAATACCAAGTTCTGTAACAACATAATCCTGATTATTTGTCATTAAATGGATTTTATCGCCAACTTTAACACAACCATCTTTAACTCTAATAAAAACAACTACTCCACGATAAGAATCATAGAAACTATCAAATATAAGTGCTTTTAATGGGTTATCGTTATTTCCACTAGGAGCAGGAACTTCTTGTACTATTTTTTCTAAAACATCTTTAATACCAACACCAGTTTTGGCACTAACTAAACAACTATCATCACCATCAAGTCCTAACCTATTAGTGATTTCTTTTTTACATAAATCGATTGATGCACTAGGTAAATCAATCTTATTTATAACAGGAACAATCCATAAATCATTATCAACAGCCAAATACATATTAGCTAATGTTTGAGCTTGAACGCCTTGTGTTGCATCAATTAAAAGCAAAGCCCCTTCGCAAGCAGCTAAACTTCTACTAACTTCGTAACTAAAGTCGACATGCCCTGGGGTATCAATTAAATTAAAAACATATGTGTTACCATCATCTGATTTATATTCAACAGTAACAGCATTCAATTTGATGGTAATTCCTCTTTCTCTTTCTAAATCCATAGAATCTAAAACTTGGCTTACCATCTCTCTTTTTGTAATTGTGTTAGTTAGTTCTAAGATTCTATCGCAAAAAGTAGATTTACCATGATCTATATGTGCTATAACGGAAAAATTTCTAATCTTACTTTGTTCGTACTTCATCGTGAGAGATTATATCATAGAAAACTATTCTTTATAAAAAGAATTTAATTCTTTTTTTAAATCATTAGCGGAATTAATAAATTTATTATTTTGCCAATTGTTTTTAAACAAAAATTCATATGTCTTATAAGCATAACGTTCATCAATCAATAAAGCTACACCTCTATCGTTTTCACCTCTAATAAGTCTTCCAACAGCTTGCATAACTTTATTGATACCAGGGTTCACGTATGCAAAAGTATAGCCATCTAGCCCATTATTTGAATAATATTCTTTAATTAAATTGTTTTCAAAATTTACTGATGGTAAACCAACTCCTACTATCACTACGCCTATTAATCTATCAGAAACAAGATCAATGCCTTCACTAAAAGAACCACCAAGAACACAAACCCCTAAAGTAGTTTTGCTAGGGTTTTCTACAAACTTGCTTAAAAATTCATTTTTTTCATTATTCTTCATAGATTCATCTTGATAAATGATATTTACGTTATTATTTTTGTATCTAAATTTTATCATCCTTAAATATTCAAAAGATGGCACGTAAACAATATAATTTCCTTTTCTATATGATACAAAATTATCTATATTTTCAATAACTTGATCTAATGTATATTGTCTATCTTTGTATTTTGTAGATATCTTGGAATTTACCAAAATTTTTAAATTATTTTTTTCAAACGGAGAAACTAATTCAATAGAATTATATTCAGTATTTCCAAAAATCATTTTTTTATAATAATCAATTGGAGTTAAAGTTCCACTAAACAATATAGTTCCTTCACAATTATCTACCCTATCTTTTAAGTAAATTGAAGCATCTATACATTTTAAAACAATGTTAAAATCATCCTTTGTTTCACGATTGAAATATATACGATAGTTATCGTCTAAAAAGTCATATATGGTTAAAAACTTATGCACTTCCAAAGAAAATTCTTTGCTCCATTTTATTTTAAATTTTGGATGTTTTTGTTGGTAATCTTTTATTGCTGTTTTGAATTTGTTTAAATGATCAATAAAATATTCATCAATTTTTTCTAAAAGAAGATTATCTTCATCTGATTGAAATTGACTGAAAAGTTCAAAATCTTCATCTAATTTTTCAATAACACTCTTAAATGACTTGGTTTTTATTTTTGAATAATCTTTTTTTGCAACTAAATAATTTTTATAATTTAAAGAAGTTGAATACATATCTCTGCTACGATCAACTAAATTATGCGCTTCATCAATCATTAAAAATTTAGTGTATTTGTAATCGAGTTCATCAAAAAACCTTTTTAAATAACTAATTGGATTAAAAACATAGTTATAATCGCAAATAATGAAATCACAATATAATGAAATATCTAAAGATAATTCAAATGGACATATAGAATTTTCTAATGCTATTTGTCTGATTTTATCAGAATTAAAGTTCTCATTTTCTAAAATAATTTTTGAAAATATTTTACTTAATTTTGTATAGTAATCTCTTGCAAATGGACAGACATCTGGGTTACATTCTGGTAAGCAACCATGATTTTTATTCGCACACATCTTCTCTTTTGCTATTATTTCGCAACTTAAAATTTGTAATCCAGTATCTCTTAACTTTTCTAAGCAATCATTTGCACTTTTGAATCCACTATTTTTTGCACACAAGAAAAACATTTTATCTGTTTTAGATTTTAAAGAACCTTTAAGCGCTCCAAATATAACACTAATTGTTTTTCCTAATCCCGTACTTGCTTCAATAAATTTACAATCTTTATTAATAATGGTTTGTTCACTATTTTTTATTATTTCACTTTGACCTTTTCTTAAAGAAAAAGGGAAAACTAATGATTTAATCGATTTTTCTTTAGATTTCTTTTTATTGTTTACAATCTCATAAAAATCAATATATTGGCTTATTAAATTAGAAACCTTAATTTCTAAATCACAAAAATTATATTCAAAATATTTAAACAATTGTTTTCTATTGTTTTGAGATATGTAAGTTAATCTGATATTTATTTTTTCTAAATTATGTATTTTTGCATACATATAAGCATAGCATTCAGCTTGACCTAAATGCCATTCTTCATTAGTGTCATTAAAATCAATTAATGATGAATTTGTCGACTTTATTTCATCAATAGTTACTGGATTATCAAGTATGACACCATCAGCTCTACCATGCAAAATAATGTCATAAATTCCAAATTTGATCGTTGTTTTTAAATCTACCTCACTAATATAATCACTATTTTGTTTCTTTTGAAAATTTCGATGAATTTTAGAACCTTCTTCCATAGTGTCAGAATTAAAGATTCTATCATCTATATCACCTTTTCTTAATAAAAAATCGACTAATTGGTGTACGCTTAATTTAATTGTGATAGACATTATTTAATGACTTCGCCTTTAATAAATAAATCTCTATTACCATTATAAAAATCTGAGATTGCCATCATTTTCTTTCCTGGTTTTTGTATAGATGTAATTTGAAGAGATTTTTCACCGGTTCCGATATATAAACCAGTTTTATCATATTTATATATTTCACCAATATTATACTTATTTTCTACTATTTTACTACTACCAACCTTATAATTGATATCTTTGTAAGTAAAATAACAACCAGGTTCAGAATTTAATGCTCTGATCTTATTGTGTATATTAAATGCACTATCACTAAAAGAAATGATTTGATCTTCTGGCTTAATTTTTGCTGTAAATGTAACTAATTCTTCGTTTTGTTCAATTCCAGAATTATTTCCGTTTAAATAGTCAGGCAAACCCTCAACCAAAGTCTCGAATGCACAATCAGCCATTTTTAAAGTTAATGAATCTAAATTATCATCATCAATAATTTTAACTTCTTTTTTGTAATACATCTTACCAGCATCCATTTTATCAACCATTTCCATTAATGTAATACCAGTTACTTCATCACCATTCAATAACGCATATTGCATAGGTGCTGCACCACGATATTTAGGAAGTAATGATCCATGTAAATTTAAACAACCAAAAACTGGAATAGTTAGCATGTCATGAGGAATAATTTGTCCATATGCTAACGTAATAATTAAATCTGGTTTTATATCTTTAATAAATTCAAATTCATTTCTTATTTTTACTGGCTGATATACAGGAATATTGTATTTGTTAGCAACCACTTTTGTAGGAACTGGTTCTAATTTCATTTTTCTGCCAACTGGTTTATCAACTTGAGCCACCACCCCAACAATATTGTAGTTTTCTTTTATCAACTTTTCTAAAACAATAGCACTAATTAATGGAGTGCCTAACCATAAAATTCTTATTTCTTTTGCATTAATTTCATTTTTCATAACATAATGATTATACAACAAATAAGTAAACCATATAACTTCATATGTAAAAAAAGATAAATTTCTTGCTATATCTCTTTGCATTTTGTGCCTGTTTTGATATAATCTTAGTCGTATCGAAAGGATAGTGTTATGGCAAATATTAAATCACAAAAGAAAAGAATCATCACTAACGAAAAAGCACGTATTAGAAATGTTCATTACAAATCAAAATTAAGAACTGCTATTAAAGCTGTAAAATTAGATGTTGAGAAGAAAGATAAAGAAGCTGCTGCTAAAGATCTTAAACTTGCTGTTTCTTTAATTGATCGTTCAGTTGTTAAAGGTATTCAACACAAGAAAACTGCTGCTCGTCAAAAAGCTGAGATTCAACATTTAGTTAATTCTTTATAATAATAAAACTTCGCTGAATGCGAAGTTTTTTATTTATCAGAAATTTATTAAAAATAATTCAAAGCCATAATATTTGTTAATTTCACTATGCTTAATTGCCCTATCTAAATCATATAATTTTTTAAGAGCTTCTTTGATTAAAGATCTATCAATATTTTTGAAACTATTTAAATTTTTCATAACTACATATGGATTTTCACCAAGTTCAGAAGCAATTGTTCCATAAGATAATCCTTTTTTATTTAAATATAATGATTTATCCAATAATATTAATTGACTGGTAAATATCGAAATTAAAGAGACCGGATCAACATCTTTTGAAAACTGAATTTCTCTAAAGATTTGTATAGCCTTTTCTTTATTTTTGTGGAGTAAATTGTTTTGAATTTCAAAAATATTATTAAATAAAGGCATTGCAACAACTTCTTTAACATCTTCTAATGTGATTTTATCTTGTTTATAAAGAATAAGTTTATTGCTTTCATTTATAAAAACACCAAAATCTCCACTACATCTTCTGCAAATTTCATCGATTGCATCTTGAGTTATAGAAACATTTTTCTTTTTAAAATATAAAGAAACTTGTTCAGGCCATTCTTTTTCCGTTAGTTCTTTACATACAATGATTTTCCCATTTTCATCAATGGTTTTATATACTTTATTTCTACTATCTAATTTTTTATTATATATAACGCTAAAAATTAAAATAGTAGATGGATTCTCATTTTTTAGATACTTTATTAATGAATCTGAATATTCAAATTTATTAGAATCTCTTTCAGCAGTTAAAAAATTTGAATTTTCAACTACAATAACTTTCTTATCGTCACAAAGAGAAAATTGTTCGCACTCATTCAATAATTCTCCTTCAGTAATTTTAGTTGAATCAAAATGTAAAACCTCATAATTTTTATCATCTTTAAAAATATCAGAAATACATTTCTTGATTTGCTTTTTAACCATTAACTGTTGAGAACCAAAAACAATATATGCCATGCATATATTTTACTCTTTTAAATAAAGAATTTGTATTTAATTGTTCCTTCTAAATCTGTTCTTCTTATAGTTACTTTATATTTTTCTAAAATTTTAATGGTTTCGCTATGAGGATGTTTATATCTATTATTATATCCACAACTGATAATTGCTTCTTTTGGTCGTACTTTTTTAATAAATGCTTCGCTAGTTGATGTATTACTTCCATGATGACCAACTTTTAAATAATCACAACTTAGGTCTTCATTAGATTCAATTATTTTGCTTTCAATTTCTTTTGGGGCATCTCCCATCAATAAAAACTTTACATTCTTAATTTTAAATTTTAAAACTAACGATCTATAATTTTCTTCATCTGAATTTGATGCATATGTATTCAAATTTCTAAATAAAATATTACTAATATTAATAGGGAAAACATCGTTATAATCAAACAAATTAGATATTTTAAAATAATTATTCAAAGAATCTAACGCCCCATAATGATCATAATCTTTATGAGTTATAAATAGTGCATCAATCTTATAAATTCTATTTTCTTTTAAAAAAGGTATTAAATTATTAACAGCTATATCTTGATATGTTAATCCTCCAGTATCAACTAATATTGTTGTATTTTGATATCTAATTAATGTTGAATCCCCCTGCCCTACATTTATAAAATCTACTTCAAATGTTAATAAATTGTTTATTGGAAAAACATAAAAAGAAAATAATATAGAAACAATTAGTAAGCATTTATTTGCAATTTTTTTATTATTTACTTCTAAAAAATAAATTGTAAAGACTAAAAGAAGATAATAAATAATTAAAATAATTTGACTAAATTCAGGTACATTTATATCAAAAATTCTAAAATTTATTTTTAAGATAAAATTAATAATAAATTCTATTAATGAATCATATAAAGGAATGTATAATC
>CAVFXI010000024.1:0-32632 GCA_963626345.1 Gemmiger formicilis
ATAAAGCACTTTATTTATATTATTTTGGTGATTAATATTATATAATTTTTGTATATGGAATTAGATTTTAGTAATGAAACAAAAGAAGCGCTAGATGCTTATTATGATGAATATTTAAAGATTTTTAATAATACTATTTTAGAGTTAAAAAAACCTAATAATTATATTTGTAGTGTAACATTTGTTGAAAAAGACAAAATACATGAAATTAATCGTGATTATCGAAATATTGATCGACCAACTGATGTAATATCGTTTGCTTATTTAGATGATAAAAATGAAGTTATAAAGGGCGATGTTCCTGTTGATTTAGGCGAAATTTATATTTGCTATGATGTCGCTTTTGAAAATGCTCAAAAATATGGAAATACAATACATAGAGAACTTTGTTTCTTATTTGTGCATGGATTATTACATCTTTTTGGATATGATCACATGACAAAAGAAGATGAAGAAATTATGTTTCCATTACAAGAAAAGATTTTAGAAAGGAAGTAAAATATGACCAGAGAAGAATTAATTGCTGAAGCCATTGGTGCAATGGACCTTGCTTACGTTCCATATTCGCATTTTAGAGTAGGTGCGGCTTTATTGACTAAAGATGGCGAAGTTTATTATGGTGCAAATATGGAAAATGCCGCTTATGGTTGTTGCATGTGTGCTGAAAGAAATGCAGTATATAATGCTTATATGCATGGCGTAACTATCGATGACATCGAAGCTTTAGCTATTGTGGCTGAATGTAGTAGACCTGTTTCTCCATGTGGTCAATGTAGACAAGTTCTAAGCGAATTATTTCCAAAAGATAAACCAATATATCTTGCAAATACAGATGGTGAAATAAAAGAAACTAATGTTGATGAGCTTCTTCCTTATTCATTTGAAGGGGATGATATGGATTTATGAAATCAGGATTTGTAGCTTTAGTTGGAAGACCAAATGTTGGTAAATCCACAATTTTAAATTGTATTTTAGGAAACAAAATATCGATTGTTACCCCAAAAAGTCAAACAACAAGAGATAATATACAAGGAATTTATAATGATAGTGAATCACAAATCATTTTCATTGATACTCCAGGTATTCATAAACCACATAATGATTTAGGTGTTGCTCTCGATAAATTAGCTTATCAATCTATAAGAAATTGTGATTTAGCAGTTTTTATTGTGGATTCATCGAAAGATTTTAATGATGGTGATCAATTCTTATTTGATCATCTTAAATTTGATTGCCCTTTATTAATTGCCTTTAATAAAATTGATTTAACAAACATTGAATTGATTACTAAATTAAAAGAAAAATATTCAAAACAATTTGAAAATTGTGATGTAATCGAACTTTCTGCCATTGAAGGTTTCAATATTGATACTTTAATTAAAACTATTAAGGATAAATTACCAGAAGGCCCACAGTATTATGATGTAAGCATGATTACAGATAAGGACTTTAGATGGCAAATCCAAGAAGTAATTAGAGAAAAATGCTTAAAATTTCTTTCGGAAGAAGTGCCTCATGGTATAGCAGTTATTTGTGATGATGTAAAAGTTAATTCTAGAGAAATAACAGCGGATTGCAGAATTATTTGCGAAAAAGAATCACAAAAAGGTATTGTTATTGGTAAAGCCGGTAAAATGATTCGAAAGATTGGGTCTACAGCTAGAGAAGATTTAGAAAATATGACAAAAAAACATGTTGTATTAAATATTGTTGTAAGAGTAGTAGATAATTGGCGTAATTCTAGTAAATATTTAGTAAATTTAGGTTATAAAAAATAATGCAAAAAGTTGAAGGTATAATATTAAATATTTCAAATTATAAAAATTCTGATTGTGTTTTTAATATTTTAACGAAAGATGAACTTATCTCAGTTTTAGGTAAGGGCTCTTTAAACATCAAAAATAAGACAAATAGATTAAATAATCCATTTATTTATGGCGAATTTGATTTATATGAAGGTCCAACAAAAGGTTATAAACTTAGAGATTGTGATGTTTTTGACTATTTTAACGAAAAATTTATTTCTTATGAAGATCATATGATTTTCAACTTTCTTAATGAACTTTTGTTTAAGATTGTTGTTAATTCAAATTCATATGAAAAATATCTCGAGTCTATTATTAATGCTTTAAAATTATATGGAAAGAACAAGAATAATTACGATATTGTCGTAACTTTGTATGCTAATTTACTTAAAATTAATGGGCTATGTTTAAATGTTAAGTCGTGTGTTTCATGTGGTAATTTTAATGAATCTGAGCTTATTTCAATTGATTTTTTAAGTGGTGGAACTGTATGTAAGCATTGTTTAAATGAATCATTAGAAATTATGAATATAGACGAAATTAAAATATATAAGAAAATATTTGAATCAAATATTGTTGATTCCATGCCAATTAATTTAAACTTAGATAAAAAGACTTTTATAAAAGTTATTGAAAATTTAAGTATATTTTTAAATTCTACATTAGATATCAATTTAAAGAGTTTATCTTTGATAAAATCTATTTAAAGTACACTCATAGTAGGTTGACAAAGTGTTTTTAAAAAGTATATTTATGTAGTGTTTTTTTCGGGGAGGTTAGAAAATGAATAAAGATATAAAATTTGAAACAATTGTTACTCATTTACAAACTACTGGATACGTTTTCCAAGGTTCGCAAATTTATGGCGGACTTTCTAATACTTGGGATTATGGTCCATTAGGTAGTGAATTAAAGAATAATTTAAAGGAATTATGGTGGAAAAAGTTTGTCCATGAATCACCAACAAATGTTGGGATTGATGCGGCTATTTTGATGAATCCAAATGTTTGGAAAGCTACAGGTCACGTTTCTACTTTTAATGATCCATTGATTGATTGCAAAGAATGTCACGGAAGATATAGAGCAGATCAATTGATTGAAGGGCAATTCCCAGATGTTGATGTTAATGGAATGACCCAAAATGAAATGAATGATTTCATTAAAACACATAAAGTTAAATGTCCTGATTGTGGCAAAAGCAATTTCACTGATATTAGGCAATTCAATATGATGTTTAAAACTCATATTGGCGTTACTGAAGATTCAAGTAGTGAAGTTTATTTAAGACCAGAAACTGCACAAGGTGTTTTTGTTAATTTTAAAAATGTTCAAAGAGCCACAAGACATAAATTACCTTTAGGTATATGCAATGTTGGTAAATCCTTTAGAAATGAAATTACTCCAGGGAACTTTACGTTCCGTATGAGAGAATTTGAGCAAATGGAATGTGAATTTTTCTGCAAACCAGGCACAGATTTAGATTGGTTTAAATATTGGAAAGAATTTTCAATAAACTTTGTTAAATCTCTTGGAGTTAGTCAAGAAAGATTAAGATTTAGAGATCACGAAGCTGCAGAACTTGCCTTCTATTCAAAAGCAACAACCGATATTGAATATCTTTTCCCATTTGGTTGGGGAGAAATTTGGGGTATTGCAGATAGAACTGACTACGACTTAAAACGTCATCAAGATTTTTCAAAAGAAGATTTAACTTATTTAGATCCTGAAACTAACGAAAGATATGTTCCATTTTGTATCGAACCATCTCTTGGTTTGGATCGTCTCTTCTTAATGGTTGTAACTGATTCTTACGATGAAGAAGTATTAGAAAATGGTGAAACAAGAAAAGTTATGCATTTAGCGCCATTCTTAGCGCCATATAAAGCAGCTATTTTGCCTCTTTCTAAACAATTAAATGAAAAAGCTGAACAGGTATTTAAAGATTTAATTCCATATATTAATGTAACTATGGATGTTACAGGTTCAATTGGAAAGAGATATCGTAGAAATGATGAAATTGGTACTCCTTATTGTGTAACTTATGATTTTGATAGCGAAAACGATGGATGTGTCACAATTCGTGATAGAGATTCAATGAAACAAGAAAGAATTAAAATTGCTGATTTAAAACAATATTTAATGGATAGAACATTTTATAAATAATGAGCGGAAATATTATAGAAATTGCAAATGACATCTTAAAACAGGTTAATATTGTAGATATTATCTCTAGTTTTATAAAAGTGACAAAAAAAGGGCGCAATTATGTTGCTCTTTGTCCTTTTCATGCTGATAGTAACCCTTCTATGATGATTTCTCCAGAAAAACAAATATTTAAATGTTTTGTTTGTCAAACTGGTGGAGATGCAATTACATTTGTCAAAAAATATAAAAATTGTAGTTATTTTGAAGCGGTAAAAACTGTTGCTCAGATCGCTGGAATTCATGATGAAAGACTTGAAAATTATAAAACTTCAAATAGCAATATAAGTGATGAAACTAAAAAAATTTATAATTGCTTAAGCGAAATAAATCGATTGTATGGTATATATCTATACAATACCGATGAAGGAAGACAAACAGCATTAGATTATTTACATAATCGTGGGTTAACCGATGAAATAATCAATAAATTTAAAATTGGTTATTCCATTATGGATGGTGAAAAAACTACTAAAACATTACTAAATAGCGGTTTTTCATTAAAAACAATTGAAAAAACTGGCATTGGAAATATATTTGGCGAGAAAATTAAAGATAACAATGCCGGTAGAGTAATTTTTTCAATAACTAACACCGATGGGCAAGTTGTTGGATTTAGCGCACGTGAATTATCAAATGATAAAAATGTGGCTAAATATATAAACTCTCCTGAAGTAGAAGGTGGAGTATTCCATAAATCAAATATTTTATATAACTATTTTAATGCAAAGGATGCTGCTAGACGTGAAAAATTCATTTATGTTGTTGAAGGTTTCATGGATGCAATCGCTTTGGATAGAATTGGTATTAATAATGTCGTTGCTTTAATGGGAACTGTTTTAACTCAAGAGCATATTAAATTACTTAGATACTTAAATTGCGAAGTTAGATTATGCCTTGATAATGATGGTCCAGGTCAAGATGCAATGATTAAAATTGCAAAACAATTAAGAAATAGCGATGTTAAATATTTATTTGTATCAAATAACCAAGTAGCGAATGGTAAAGATTCAGATGAAATCTTAAAAAATAGTGGAGCTGAAGGTCTTAAAAAGTATCTTAATACATTAATAAGCGAGGGCGAATTCATTCTTAATTATTATTCAAAAAAATTAGATATGAATTCATTAGAGGATAAAAAAACTATTCTTAATATGTTTATTCCTTTCTTGGCAAAGTTAAATAATCCGTTAGATTTAGAACTTTATTGTAATAAATTATCTCAAGTTAGCGGATTTTCATTAGAGATTATTAAATCACAAATAAATTCATATATTTCTAATAAAAATATTGAAAATAAGAGTGATGAATCTATTGGAAAACTTAATTTTAAAAAGAAAGATAAAGTATTAACTCGCTTAGAATTAAGCGAAAGACAAGTTGTTAGGTATATGCTTGAAAATAAAGATGCTGTCGAACAATACAATCTTAAATTAGGGTATTTAATTAACGATGATTATCGACAAATAGCAACTTTATTAGAAGAATATTTAAATGAATTTAATGGTAAAGAAGAATATTCTACTTCAAATATCATTAATTATATTAATTGTTATAAAGAGGATTTAAATAACGAAGAAAAAGAAAAAATTATTAACAAAATTTCATCTATTTCGTTAGATGATTACATAATCCCACCTTATACAATTCAAACTTTTGATGATTGTATTCATGTAATAAACGAAGAAAAAGAGTGGCAAAGATCAAATGAAGTTTATCAACAAACATCATTTGGTAAATCAGATAGTGATAAAATTCAGCAAGCTATGGCTTTGCTTGAAAAACGTAAAGAATTAATAAAAAAGAAAGAAGGAGAAAAAAATGGCAAATAAAGCAAAAATGAACGAAGAAAAAGATATTGAACTTGGCGAAGATGATGAAGATAAAGAAGCTCAAAAAGTTCTTCAATCAATCATCAAGGAAATAGAAAAGAAAAATAGTTCAACAAAAGTTATTGATCAAGAAGTCTTTTATGATGAAACTGCTCGTTATGATTTAAGTGATGATGATACTGAATATATTTTTGAGCAATTCAAAAAAGATGGTTATGAATTATCAAATAACGATGAAGAAATGGAAGATGATTTCGATGAGTCAAAGATAATGGATCTTGATGATCCAATGGAAGATGATTTAGACATTGATGATGAAGACATTAAGATTGATGAAAGCGAAAAAGAAATTGCCAGTTATAATAATGATGATCAATTTAATTATACTGGAGATATCAAAACCAATGATTCAGTCAAACTTTATTTAAAAGATATTGGTAGAGTACCTCTTTTAAAACCTGAAGAAGAAAAAGAACTCGCTATTAAAATTGCTAATGGTGATCAAAAAGCAAAGCAACAATTAATTAGTGCAAACTTACGTTTAGTTGTTTCTATTGCAAAACACTATATTGGAAGAGGTATGCAACTTCTTGATTTAATTGAAGAAGGAAACTTAGGTTTAATGAAAGCTGTTGATAAGTTTGATTATACAAAAGGTTTTAAATTTTCAACTTATGCAACCTGGTGGATTCGTCAAGCTATTACAAGAGCTATTGCTGATCAAGCAAGAACAATTCGTATTCCTGTTCACATGGTTGAAACAATTAATAAGATTACAAGAGCTCAACGTCAACTTGTTCAAGAAATGGGTAGGGAGCCTACCGCCGAAGAAATTAGTGCTAAACTAGATGGAGCAATGTCCCCTGAAAGAATTAGAGAAATTCAAAGGATTGCTCTTGAACCAGTTTCGCTTGAATCCCCAATTGGTGAGGAAGATGATAGCCACTTAGGTGATTTTGTTGAAGATAAAGATTCAATTTCTCCAACAGATTATGCTTCTAGAGAAATGGTTAAAGAATTATTGAATAATGTAATGACGGGCTTAAATGATCGTGAAGAACGTGTTTTAAGATTGAGATATGGCATTGATGATAATAAACCTTTAACACTTGAAGAAGTTGGAAAAGAATTTGGTGTTACTAGAGAAAGAATTAGACAAATTGAAGCTAAAGCCATTAGAAAACTTAAGAATCCATGCAAACAAAAGAATTTGGATCAAGAATATCGTAATTAAAAAATGTTAAGTAAAAGACTTCAAATAATCGCGAATCTTGTTCCTAAAGATTCAAATGTTGCGGACATTGGCTGTGATCATGGTTATCTTTTGATTTATTTAAAAGATAACCATTTTAATGGTAAATTACTCGGAATCGATAATAAAAAAGGTCCATTAGAATCTTTTAGAAACAATTTAATTCAGAAAAAATATGAAAACAAAATCACTATTAAACTATCTGATGGATTAAAAGATGTTGATAATAATTTTAATACTATCGTCATTGCTGGTATGGGCTTTGATAATATTAAAAAAATTGTCTTGGATAGTAAAGAAAAGCTTGATAATATCGAAACATTTATAATTGATTCTCATACAAAAGAGCCTGAAGTTAGAAAATTTTTTGTTAAACTAGGATATAAAATTGAAGAAGAATCAATTATTGAAGAAAATGGAATTTTCTACGAGATAATTAAATTTGTTAAAGGTAATAAAGAATATTCCGAAATTGAATATAAGTTTGGTCCTATTTTAATTAAAGAAAAATCTGATATTTTTAAGAAAAAATGGAACAAAAAGTTATTGAAAAATAACGAAATTATTAAAAATAATAACATTGAAAATACAAAAAAATATATTTTCGAAGAAGAAAACAAAATTATTCAAAAAATAATTAATAGTAAATAATTAGTATATATAAAGTATAAAAGGAGGATAAATTATGAAATTTACATCATTCAATCTCAAACCTGAAGTTGTTGAAGCGTGTTATAAATTAGGATATCTTAATGCAACACCGGTTCAGGATGTTGTAATTCCTAAGGCATTAAAAAATGAAAATATTGTTGTTCAAAGTGAGACTGGAACAGGTAAAACACATTCTTTTATCATTCCAATTATTAATAACATTGTTTTTAATAATAAAATCCAAGTCATTATTATTGATCCTACACGTGAACTCGCAAAGCAAACTTACGATTTTATCGTAGATTTTAAGAAATTTTTCCCAAATCTTAATTGTAAATTGTTTGTTAGTGGCGAAGACCAAACAAGAGATATTGAATCAATTAAAAATGGTTGCCAAATTGTTGTAGCAACTCCAGGAAGAATGAACTTTTTAAAAGAAGCCTTTAATGATAATTTGTGTGAAATAAAAACAATTGTCTTAGATGAAGCTGATATGCTTATGGATGAAGATTTTTTATTGGATATTGACGAAATTATTACTAAATCTGGAAAACCACAATTAGAAGTTTTTAGTGCAACAATCAATAAAAAAGTCGAACACTTCTTGAAAAAATATATTTCTGCTGATTATGTTTTAACTGTAAGTCCAAAAAATGCTACATCGACAACAGTTACACATTATTTATTAAATACAAGACACGCAAATATTAAAACTTGCGTAAATAAATTTATTCAATTTAAACATTGTTACTTATTAATGATTTTTACTAATTCTCAAGAAGAAACTAGAGATTTATATAAATATTTATGCGGCCAAAAATATAAGTGTGGTATTTTAAGTGGTGAGCTTCAAGCAAGAGAAAGAAAATCCATGCTTAGAAGAATAAAGAACGATGAATTCGAAATAATTGTTTGTACAGATATAGCTAGTAGGGGTCTTGATATTCCTAATGTTACTGATATTTTATCAACTAATTTGCCAAATAATATTGAATATTATTATCATAGAGCTGGAAGATGCGGAAGAAATTATAAAACTGGTAATTCATATATTCTTTATGATACTGATCATTTAAAAAATGTTCAAAAATTATTAGATTCTGGATTGGATTTTAAATATTTAAAGTTTGGCGATGATGGTTTAATCGAAGACAAACCTTTAACTAAAGATCAATTCAAAAAGAAAAAGAGAACAAATGACGCTCTTGATAAAGATATTAAAAAAGCAGTACATGAAGCTAAAAGCGAAGGTGTTAAACCTGGATATAAAAGAAAAGTAAGATTAGCGGTTGAAAAAGTTAGAAAAAGACATAAAAGAGAAGTTATTCAAAAAGATATACGTAGACAAATGACAGAAAGATATAAAGCGGAAGGGAAAAAGAATAGATGAACCAAAATATATTTATAGGTTCACATATTGGAATGAGTGGCCCTGGTTATTTTAATGAAACTGTTAAAACCGCTATAGAATATGGCGAAAACACTTTTATGTTCTATACTGGAGCTCCACAAAATTCAAAAAGAGTCCCTATTGAAAAATGTAAAATAAACGAAGGTATCGAACTTATTAAAAAATCAAATATTGATTTATCTAAAGTTGTAGTTCATGCTCCATATATAATTAATCTTGCAAATACTGATCCTGAAAAACATAGTTTTAGTGTCAAATTATTAGTTGAAGAATTAATAAGAACTGCTAAATTTGGATGCAATGTTTTAGTGTTGCATCCTGGATCAACTTTAGGTTTAGATTATAATTCTTCAATTGAAGCATTAGTCTCTGGCTTAAATGAAGCTTTAGAATTAGCAAATAATGATGTTATTATTGCATTAGAAACAATGGCAGGAAAAGGTAATGAAATCGGAAGAACATTCGAAGAACTTAAAAATATAATTAATAAGTGTAAATTTAGTAATAAATTAGGAGTTTGTTTTGATACTTGTCATGTTAATGATGCCGGTTATGATTTGAGTGATATAGATAATTTATTAAATAAATTCGATCAAATTATAGGAATAGACAAACTAAAAGTCATTCATTTAAATGATAGTAAAAACGAAAAAGGATCCCATAAAGATAGACACGAAAATATAGGCTTTGGAACTATTGGTTTTGATACATTATTAAAATATGTTTTTGATGAAAGATTAATTAATATACCTAAGATTTTGGAAACGCCATTCATTAATGGTTTTGCACCATACAAAAATGAAATTAATATGATAAAATCGAAGAAATTTGATAAAGATATATTCTCAAATTTATAAAGAATTTATTTCTTTAAATAGTTCATTTAAGACATTTTCTTGGTCAACAATTTTAAGTTGTTGGCCTTTTTTAAAGATTATAAAAGTTGAATTAGCACCAGCTATTCCTATATCAGCGTTTTTTCCTTCTCCGATTCCATTAACAATGCAACCCATAATTGCAACAGTTATATATTTTTTATGTTTAATACAATAATTTAAGACTTTTTCTGCATACTTTTTTGTATTGTAAACTTTACAACGTCCACAAGTAGGACACGAAATAATAGTTGGGTATTCATCATATAAATTTAAATCATGCAATAACCTTTTACATGTATTAATTTCTTTAATTGGATTATGTGTTAATGAAATTCTTATAGTATTTCCAATTCCATCTAATAAAAGTGGAGAAAGTGATGAGACAGAGCGTATAATTCCAATTTCATCAAAACCAGATTCAGTAACTCCAATATGTAATGGATAATTTGATTTAGATGCAAAAATTCTATTAACTTTAATTGTTGTAAGAGGATTTGAACTTTTAAGACTTACAACAATTTTATTAAAATTATGTTTTTCAAAAAAATTGATATATTTTAAAGCAAGATTAACAATTCTTTTTGATTCATCGATATTTTCTTCATTAGAAATCGAACCTGAATTGACACCAATTCTTATGATTGTATCGGTTTCTTTTGCTTTTTCAATTATCTTAATTAAATCATCTTCATTTTGAATATTTCCTGGATTAATTCTTATTTTATCAACGCCATTATCCATAGCTTTCAAAGCTAATTTATAATCAAAATGAATATCAGCAACGATTGGTATTTTTACATGTTTTTTGATTTCTTTA
This sequence comes from Gemmiger formicilis, assembly GCA_963626345.1. GTDB lineage: Bacteria > Bacillota_I > Bacilli_A > RFN20 > CAG-826 > Onthovivens. The sequence goes on from CAVFXI010000024.1 coordinate 10,849, forward strand.
ATGGCATTAGCATCATCTTCATCCAAAACACTAACTCTCATTAAATCAGCACCAACTTTTTCACATTTTTTGATTTCTTTTATAACGTTTTTAGTATCGCTAGTCTTAAAAGTTGACATTGATTGAATAAGAACTTTATTTTTTCCACCAAATGAAAGATTTTTATTTTTGATAACTTTTGTTTGTTCTCTTGTATACATATTAGAAATTATATATTAATAGTCTATTATTTTATAGATTTTTTGCTCATTTTATGATATATTCATATGGCGAATAAAAGAAAGGAAGTTTTTATTATGGCAAGAGATAGTTTTTTATTAAAATGTTCAGTTTGCGGTGAAGAGAATTATCTTGACAGCAAAAACAAGAAAAATAATCCAGATAGAGTCGAGAAAAAGAAATATTGCCCACGTTGCAAGAAGATGACCCTTCATAAAGAAAAGAAGAAGTAGAGAATAGATGGTTAAAACTTTTAGATACGAAAACGACACAAATGAATTTAGTGCTAATACATATGTTGTTGGCGAACCAGGTAAAAATTTTGTAATTGTTGATCTTGGTTCAACAACAGATCGTGTACTTAAGTATGTAAAAGAAAACTTCAAAAGTTGCAGTGGTATTTTACTTACTCATGGTCATTGGGATCATATGAGAGGAATACCTAAATTCTTGGATGCATATCCTAATACAACAATTTTCATTGATGAACAAGATGCCGAATGTTTAATCAACAATAGATTAAACTGTTCAAGATTAATGTTCGAAAATGGAATAATTAATGTTGAGCCTTATCGCTTAGAAGATGAGGATGAAATTAATTTTGGAGATGGATTTGTTTTTAAGGTTATAGAAACACCATTTCATACATTAGGTAGTGTATGTTATTTATGCGACAAAGAGAATGCATTATTTACCGGTGATACTTTATTTAAAGGCGACATAGGTCGAAGTGATTTACCTCATAGTGCAAAAAAGATGCAACAAGCATCACTTGAAAAGATTAAAAAACTTGATCCAAAGCTTAAAATTTATCCAGGACATGGAGATGAAACAACTTTGGAAAAAGAATTAAAAGAAAACAAATATTTATAAAGGAGAGGAAAATGAACGTTACTGAATTAAGACCAGGAAATTATTTCATTGATGACAATAAGTTATTATTAGTAATTGATATTTTACTTAATAAAACTGCAATGAGAAAAATGGTTGCTAAGCTTAAAGTTAAAGATGTAAGAACCGGCGCTATTACTGAAATGTCAGCAAATAGTGGATATCAAGTTGAAACAGTTAGACTTGATAAGAAAAAGATGAGTTATTTATATGATGATGGAAGCTTCTTAGTTTTCATGGATCAAGAAACTTATGAACAAGTTAACATCGAAAAGAAAAGACTTGAATGGGAAATGCACTTCTTAAAACCAAACCAAGAAATTGAAGTTGTTTCATACGAAGATGAAATTTTAGGAATTAATTTACCAGCAAAAGTTGAATTACAAATTACACACTGTGAACCTGCAGTAAGAGGAGATACAGTTAATAAAGCAACTAAAGATGCTACTGTCGAAACTGGTTGGAAAATTAGAGTTCCATTATTTATTGAAGAAGGCGAAACTGTCTTAGTAAGAACCGATAATGGTGAATATGATGGCAGAGCTTCTGGATCTAGCAAATAATAGGTATAGTTATGACAATTCAAGTTGGCTTATTTATACTTTATTTAGCATTAGCCTTAATTGCTGGATTAGTTATTGGATATTTTGTTACTAGATATTTATTCAAAAAACAAATGGAAAAGAATCCTCCAATCAATGAAAAGATGATTAGAGCAATGTTCATGCAAATGGGAAGAAAACCAAGTGAAGCTCAAATTAGAGCAGTCATGAATAGCATGAATAACCAAAAGTAATTAAATTTTAAAAATATGGACCGCTTTTAGATGAAAGTGGTCTTTTTTTATGGGCTTTCATAAAACTCGATTTTAAGAACGTTTTGCAGTTGAAACAGTATAATCAATCGCAAAATGTTCTTTTTAAGTTAAAAAACAAATAACATCAGAAATATTAACAAAGACCACATACATTTAATTAATTATTATTGTCTATTAAATATAGTAGCAGTGGTGTACCTTAAAAATTTCGTTACATAAATTTTGTCAATTAAAAACGCGATAACCATCGAATAAATTTCAATTTGTGGAAAGAAAATTTGAGTTTTTCACATTACTATTTATCTACTAAAAATCTACTACTAAAAAATGTAATTTTAATAATTTTAACCAAAAAAATAAAAAACTCGATTTTAAGAACGTTTTGTAATTTGCTTTGATTAATTACACGTTAAACATTCTTAAAATCGAGAAAAACAAAAAAGCACAAATTAATGTGCTTTTTTATCTTCATCTTTTAACCAATATGCGTTAGGTTCGGTACCTTCTTTAATTCTTTTTATATTTGGTTTATGTTTGAATGTTAATAATAAGAAACTTAATGTAATAAATATTGGGAAGTATATACACATTTCAGGACCATAACCGAAGTACATGATCCAATTAATTATTGAAGGATTACATCCAGTAGCTATATAAACTATATACATAATCCAAGCAACAACTGTAAACGTACTTGTAGTAACTAACGATGCAATGCTAACTTTTTTCTTAATTTTTATCATTGGGAAGAATGTTAATGAAACTGTAATAAATCCAACCCAGGATGACGCAATTGCAAATCCCATATATGAACTAACTGCTTTGCCCCCACTAAACTTAATAAATAAACTGTAGCAATGTCCAATTACACCTGCAAATGGTGTTATCCAATATGCTAATTGTAGTAGCGTATTTCCTCGACCAAATACATTAAATTCTTCAGAGTAATAAAGTATTTCTCTAAAAAATGCTACTTTTGTGAACAAGAAGAATGTTATGGCAAATGGGATAGCAACTTTTAGCATATCTAGAATAATTACGATTACACCAATTTTTAATCCAAATATTCTGCCAGCATTTGTTCCTCCAGCATTTTTACTACCTTCATTCCGCGGATCTCTTTTAAAGAAAACTTTTCCAATTATAACTGCATTCGGAATTGAACCGAATAAATACCCTAGTAGGGCGCTTAACAAAATTGTTAAGACACAATAAAATATTTGCATGAGAGTATTTTATTATAAATAACTGATTAATTCTAGAAATAAACAAATCTTTTATGTATAATTTAAAAGTTGTAGAGGGAAAAATAAATGTGTCCAATTGATGATTATAATGCGAATAGTATAGAACTTTTATCAGGTTTGGAAGGCGTTAGAAAAAGACCTGGAATGTATATTGGCAGTACAAATAGTACTGGTTTACATCATTTAGTATGGGAAATCGTTGATAATGCCGTAGATGAGGCACTTAATGGATTTGGTGATAAAGTTACAGTTACTATACATAAAGATGGAAGTTTAACAGTTCAAGACGAAGGTAGAGGAATACCATGCGATGTTAATAAACAAACAGGAATTCCTGCTGTTCAACTTATTTTTACGACTTTACATAGTGGTGGAAAATTTAACGATCATGCTTATAAGTCAAGTGCTGGACTTCATGGTGTTGGTAGTTCTGTTACAAATGCTCTGTCTTTATTTTGCGATGTCACTGTAAATTATAAAGGTACACAATATCATATTAGATTCCATAATGGTGGCGAACTTGAAACACCACTTGAAACAATTGGTAAAACTTTAAAACACGGGACAACAGTTACTTTTAAACCTGATCCAACCATTTTTTCGACTACAGAATTTAAATGGGATACAATTGCATCGCATCTTCAGGAAGAAGCTTTTTTGTTAAAAAAAGTTAAATTTATCTTAATTGATGAAAGAGTTAAAAAGACTGAAGAATTTTATTACGAAAATGGTTTAAGAGAATATATTGATGTATTAAATCAAAATAAAGAAAAAATTGACAATACAATAGATTTCGAAGATACAATCGATGAAATTCACGTTGAAATTGCAATGCAATATTGCAAAAACGATTATAATGAATCAATATTTAGTTATGTAAATAATGTTAGAACTAGAGAAGGCGGAACCCATGAATCTGGATTTAGAATGGGTTTAACAAAAGCTGTTAATGATTATATCGAAAAAAACAACTTAGCAAAAAACAAAGAAAAATTAGAAGGAACAGATATTCGTGAAGGATTAACAGCAATTATTTCATTAAGATTGCCTGAATCAATTCTTGAATTTGAAGGTCAAACAAAAGGAAAATTAGGAACACAACAAGCCCAAAGTGTTGTTTCAAATTTGGTCTATACACAATTTTCATATTATTTAAATGAAAATAAAGATTTTGCAGTTAATTTTATTAATAAATGTTTTGCATCTCAAAATGCTAGAATAGCTGCTAGAAAAGCCAAGAATGAAGCTAGATCAACAACCAAGAAATCTAAAGAAGCAGTTTTGGTTAGTGATAAACTTACTCCATGTTCAAGTAAAGAATATAAAAAGAATGAACTTTTTATTGTTGAAGGTAATTCAGCTGGCGGAAACGCTAAAAAAGGTAGAAACCCAAAACATCAAGCAATCCTTCCTTTAAGAGGTAAACCATTAAATACTTATGGTTTAACACTTGATAAAATCTTAAAAAATGAAGAAATTTCAACAATTATTAATACAATTGGTGCTGGTTTTGGACAATCTTTTGATGTTGAAGATAGTCATTATGGAAAAATCATCATCATGACTGATGCCGATACAGATGGTGCACATATTCAAACATTGTTATTAACTTTCTTCTATTTATATATGAAAAGCTTAATAACAAGTGGAATGGTTTATGTTGCAGTTCCACCTCTTTATCGTGTATTTAAAGAAGACCAAAAAGGTAATGTTAAAATCGAAAAATATGCATGGAATGATGCGGATTTAGAAGAGGCTAAAAAAGTAGTGGGCCAAGGATATAAAATTTCAAGATATAAAGGTCTTGGTGAAATGAATTCTGATCAATTAAGTTCAACAACTATGAATCCTGAACATAGATTGCTTTTAAGGATTTCAATTGAAGATCCGCTTTTAGTTGAAAAGAAAGTTAATGTTTTAATGGGAAATAATCCAGATCTACGTAAAGAATGGATTATTGAACATATTAATTTTGAAGAAGTTGATACATTTATAAAGGAGGTTAAGAAGTAATGGCTAAAAAAGTTAAAGAAGAACCTTCTTTTGTTGAAAATATTAGTGTCGAACCAATGGACACTGTTATGGATTCTAGAAGTGCAACATATGCTAAAGAAGTTATTCAAGATCGTGCAATTCCTGATCTTAGAGATGGATTAAAACCTGTTCAAAGAAGAATCTTATATTCAATGTATAGAAATGGAAATACATTCGATAAACAGACAAGAAAATGCGCTGGTATCGTAGGAAATGTTATGGGTTTTTATCATCCACATGGTGATTCTTCAATTTATGAAGCATTAGTTAGAATGTCTCAAGATTGGAAAATGAGACAACCATTAATTCACTTCCAAGGTAATAATGGTTCTATTGATGATGATCCAGCAGCTGCATATCGTTATACAGAAGCCAAATTAAATGAATTTTCTGTTGAAGAAATGCTTGGCGAAATCGATAAAAATACTGTCGATATGACATTAAATTTTGATGACACATTATTTGAACCAATAGTTTTACCAGCAAGATTCCCTAACTTATTTGTTAATGGCGCAAGTGGTATTGCTTTTGCTATTGCAACTGAAATTCCTCCACATAACTTAATTGAAATGTGCGAAGCTGCAATTTATCGTTTAAATCATCCAAATTGTAGTTTAGATGATATTTTAGAAATAGTTCAAGGACCAGATTTTCCAACTGGCGGAATTATATATAAATCATCAGGCTTAAAAGATATTTATTCGACTGGTAGAGGAAAAATTGAATTAACTAGTAAAGTTGATATTGATACTTCAGACAAAAATGTTAATAGATTAATTATTCATGATGTTCCTTATGGAGTAGTTAAAATTAACCTTGTTTATTCAATTGATAAAATCAAGAAATCAAAGGAAATTGATGGTATTTTAGATGTTATAGATGAAACAGCAGGTGATGATGTAAAGATTGTTGTTGATCTTAAAAAAGAAATTGATCCTAAAGTTGTTTTAAACTATTTAAAAAGTAAAACCCAACTTAAGATTTCATATAGTGCGAATATGGTCGCAATCGACCAAAAAACTCCTAAATTCTTACCAATATTAAACTATTTAGATGATTTTTTAACTTTCCAAAATACTATTATTTTAAGAAGAACAAAATATGATTTAAAGAAAGCTCAAGATAGATTATTAATTGTTGATGGATTAATTAAAGCAGTTTCAATAGTAAATGAAGTCGTTGCGGTAATTCGTTCAAGTAAAGATAAGCAAGATTCAAAAACTAATTTAATGAATAAATTTGGATTTACCGATGAACAAGCAGAAGCAATCGTTATGATGCGTTTATATAAGTTAAGCAATACCGATGTTACTACTTATATAAATGAAAAGAATGAATTAGAGCGACAAATTGCAGATTATACCGAAACAATTAACTCTCCATTAAAAGTTAAACATATTATTGTAGATGACTTAAAAGCCATCTCAAAAAAATATGGAACACCTAGAAAAACATTAATCGAAGATAGTGGTGAAACAAAACTCGTTATTGATAGACGTGCTTTAATTATTAAAGAAGATTGTTATGTAAGTTTAACTCAAGATGGTTACATTAATAGATCTTCAGTAAAATCACATGATGCAAGTAATGGAGATTTGCCAAAGATTAAAGATGGCGATGTTTTAATGATGTCTGCATTATGCAATACTGCCGACTATATCCTTGCTTTTACCAACAAAGGTAATTATCTTTATATACAAGTTTGTGATATTGATGAAGGTAAATATAAAGATCAAGGAAAACATGTTAATTACTTAACTAACTTACCTTTTGATGAATTTATTATTAAATGCATTATCGTTAAAGATTTCGATATAAAAACAAGCATTTGCTTAGTCTCCAAAAATGGTCAAATAAAGAAAACTCAATTAAATGAATTTTATTCAACAAGATATTCCAAACCAATTACTTGTATGCGTTTGTTAAAAGATGATGAAGTAGTGGATGTTGCTGTATTATCTGGTAATTCAAATCTTTTGATTTTAACCGAAAAGGGAAATATCACTTATTTTAATGAAAACGAAATTACAGATACCGGTTTAAAAACTAGTGGTGTAAAAGGCATATCTACGCTTAAAAACTCGACAGTTAAGGCATTATTTGCCTTTAGACAAGATGAAAAATCAAAGATTTTGCTTGTAACAAACAATAAAATGTATCGTATTTATGATAATTCTTGTCCATACTTAACTCAGAGATTAGGTAGAACACAAGTAGCTTTCAAATCGTTTAAATCAGATGTTCATAGTCTTGTTTATGCTCAAAAGATAATAAATAAAGATGAACCAATAGTTCTTGATTGTTTGATGAGTGATGGAACTGTTTTAGAAACTTCAATTAATGAATTTTATTTAACTCCAGTTGATAAATATTGTAAAACAAATATGAATATTGATTCTAAGGCTCAAATTGATAAAATTTATGTTAAAAATGTTGATGTAATCGATGGAAATTTAAAATTAGAAGTTAAACCTGATAAACCAATGCCTGTTGAAAATATCGATGATCAACCTATAGATTCATCGAATTCTTTTGAATCTCCAAAAGAAGAAAATTCAAATAAAAAAGAAACCTATGAACAGATTTCTATATTTGATGATATGGGCGATTAATATCTATTTAAAATTAGCTATTAAAACAAAAATCATATAAAAAATTACTAAAATTATACTAATACTATTAAAAAGAATATTTGCTAGACCATCAGATGTATCTTTATTTTTGATTGATAATATCAAACCAATTACCAAAAATGGTATTCCTAAACATAAAACTGGAGAAACCATTGTCCAAAAAAGGCCAACAGCTCCAAAAAATCTAGCAATTTCGTTTTGTAATTTTGAATTTCTTTGCATGAAATTATTGTAATATAAAATCATTAAAAAATCATTTACAATCTATTATTTATAAAACTTATATTTTATAATTATTGCATGAAGAAATATGTGCCATCCTTTCAAGCAAAATCCATTTATGAAGTAGATTTGGATTTCTTTAAAAAAATGAATATTCGATATTTATTTTTGGATTTAGATAATACGCTTGATGGGCCACATACACCTGTTCCTTCATTAAAAACTATAGAGCTTATTAATAAGATGAAAAGTGCTGGTTTAGTGCCAATTATTTTAAGTAATAATAGCAAAGAAAGAGTTTCTAAGTACGCAATGCCATTAAACATTGAATATGTATATAGAGCTAATAAACCATTTCCTTTTACAATAAAAAAATATATTAATTACAAGAAAATTGATGCGAATTCATCTATAATAATAGGCGATCAGATAATGACTGATATATTTTGTGCAAATAATGCACATTTAAAGTCATTATTAACTGAAAGACTAACAGAAAAAGATCAAGTTGTTACCTTTATTAATCGTAAAATCGATAAACACTATAGAAAAAAGATTTTAAAAGGTAAATTAGCACCAGATTGGAGGGAAATCTATGCCAAATATTAGTAAAGTTAAACGTTGTTATCATTGCGGAGCAATACTTCAAGAAACTGATCCAAATAAACCTGGGTATATTAGTTCTGTTGTTGTTAACAAATATTCAGATGACGCTTTATTGCTTTGTGATGCTTGTTATAAAAGCGAAAAGCAAGAAATTCCTCAAGAAGTCTTAATTGATGCTGATTATTATGAAATTTTAAATCAAATTAAAGATAAAAAAGCATTAGTAGTGTATGTTGTTGATTTATTTTCATTTGAGGGTTCGTTTATTAGCGATGTTAACGAAAAACTTCATGGATGCGATGTATTAGCAATAGGTAATAAACGCGATTTATTTCCAGAAAATATTAATGATGATGATTTAATTAAGTATATTGAACATAGATTAAGAGTTGCCAAACTTGATGTTAAAGATGTAGTTTTAACTTCGACTCAAGGAGAAGGCTATAATATTGATTTAATGTATAAGAAAATCAAAAAATTAGGCAAAGGAAAAGATGTCTATTTTGTCGGTGCAAGTATTAGTGGAAAATCAATGTTAATTCAAGAATTATTAAAGAATTTTGATAACAAAACTAACGAATTCATCATTACTTATACATTCCCAAATACAAAATTAAGAGGATTTAAAATCCCTCTTGGAAATCAACATTATATTTATGAAATGCCTGGATTACCAATTGATAATTCATTAATTAGTAAAATGGATTTTTCAGTTTCTAAAAAGATTATCCCAACAAAGCCTTTAGTTGCTAGAAATTACAAATTAAATAAGAATGCATCTATCATGTTTGGTGGTTTAGCTTTAATTGAATTGATAGAAGGCGAACAAACAAATATTAACGTTTATTGTTCTAAACAAGTTGAATTAAAAACAACGAAATTAGGTGAAGAAAAATTTCAAAATGTTTTAGTAAAACATTCGTTAAAACCTTGCTATGAAAAACTTAAAACTTTTGCTGATTTTGATGTTTATGATTTAACTATTCAAGAAGATGGCGACCGTGACTTAGGAATTCTAGGTTTAGGATGGTTCCATTTTACCGGGAATAAACAAACTTTCCGTGTTTTCGTACCAAAAGGAGTCTACGTATATACAACACGTAGTAAGATTAAATAATGTTAAATACAAAGGAAAAAGCTGCATTAAAGAAATATGCTCAACAAAATAAAATTTTAAAATTTCCAGTCGGAAAAGGAACTATCGATAATAATGTTATTGATATGCTTAATAATGCAATAATTAAGCACGAACTCATTAAAGTTTCATTCTTGAAAAGTGCGATACAATCAACACCTTTAGAAGAATTAGTCTTAGATATTAGTAGTGGACTACATTGTGAAATAGTACAAATTATTGGCAATACTGCATTGTTATATAGAAAAAATCCTAAATTAGCTAATTCAATAAAATTCTAGTTTATGAGAAATATTATTTATATATCTTCATTTGATCCAATCAATAATTTAAATATCGACGATATAAAAGAATTTAATGATTCAAACACTAAATTCTTTTTAGTTTTACCATACTCAAAATTTTCTTGTTTAAAAGATAGAGAAGCGATGATAAAACTTGCTTTAAAAGACTTAAATATTAATTATGAAATAGATTCAATATTAAATGAGAAATATAGATTTTCTATCGATTTGGTCAAACTTTTTGAAGATTATGAAAGTAGTGGAAAAGACAATCTTTATTTATTAATACATGATGAAAAACCATTATTATTAAACAAAGAAAAAATAATTAAATTTAAAATGAAATTTAATCTGAAAGACAAAGGTTCAATTCTTTCAAGCGATATTAGAGATTTAAAGAATTTGTCTACTTGTGAACCAGTAATAGATTATATAATCCGTAATAATTTATATTTTATGAAAATTATTGAACAATATATTAATGGTCATAGGTTAAATCATTCTATTAGTGTAGCAAAAACTGCATATAAAATTGCTATAAATAATAAATTAATTCGACCAGATGAGTACTTTATTGCTGGATTACTTCATGATATAGGCAAGCATATTAATGAAATTGATTCTTTAAATTATATTGAAAAGTATTATAGAAGCTATATTGATATGCCTTCGTGGTCTTATCATCAATTTATTGGAGCATTTTTAGCAAAACAATTATTTCCAAAAATTTCAGAAGATGTATACAATGCAATATTAACTCATTGCACAGGAAATAAAAACATGTCTCCAATTCAAAAAGTTATCTATGCATCGGATAAAATTGAACCTACACGTGGTTATGATAGTAGTATGATGATTCGACATTGCGAAGAAAATTATAGTGATGGTTTTGTTGAAGTTTTAAAAGAAAATATTAAATTTTTAAATGAAAATAGTGGAGATCCTAGCAACAACAAACTAACTAAATGTTGTTTAGAGTGTTACTTAAATGATGATTTAATGGAGGATAATAAAAATGAATAAAATTGAAAAAGAAATTATGAAAGCTATCGAAGATAGAAAAGCCGAAGATATCAAATTCTATGATGTAAGAGGTGTAAATCCTCTTTGTGATGCGATAATCGTTTGTACAGCCTTAAATGAGCGTAATCTTTTTGGTATTGAAAACGCTATTGAAGAAGCTGCTGAAAAATTGAAAATAAAAATTAACCATGTAGAAGGTCGAAATGATTCTAGATGGGTTATTGTCGATCTTAATGATATTGTTGTTCATATATTAACCAGAGCTGAACGTGAAAGACTAGCTTTAGATGAGATAATTAAAACAAAATAGTGATAATGTAATTATCTAGAGCCCATAATCTCCAAATTTATGGGCTAATTTCAAGTATATATCTACTTCGTATAATATCTATTATGTTAAGTAAAAACATATAAAATATCGACTACATCGTATATTTTTAAAAGAAGGTAAAATTTAAAATTCATAAAATATCAAATAATTAAGGTAAATAACATTGAAAATCAAGCAAAATTTATATACTTAAAATATACTAGATAATTACTAAAATTAACAACACGTTTTTAAGCTGTGTAGATCTTTTTAAGGCTACACGGCATCTTAATAACGTGTTCAAGCAATGAACGATAAAGATAGATTATATTAATTAAATGTGTTTGCATTAAATATGTTATTGGCTCATTTTGACTTTGATTTATTTCAATCCTAGATTTCTTATCAAAATGTATTTCATTAATTGCGGCAAGAAATTCAAAATCACATGATATATGAGGAATGATGCCAATTTTATATCCAGAAATGAATTCTTTTTTGCTTTTAATGATATATAAAGGACAAATAAGAACGTTTGGTTCATATGCAGATGTATTTTGTAAAACAAGATATAAAGCAATTTTGCCATCCTTACGCATATATTTTCTAATTTCACCCGGAATTGTTGGACGATTATTCTTTTCTTTTTCTTTGATTAGAATATCATTGATTGCATTATCCGTCCAATTAATGCGTTCAATAATACTATTAGTTTTTTCGTAACTAATACGATAAAGTCTGTTAAAACTATCTTTTTCAGATTTCATAAAAAATTCTCCTTACACTATTAATAGGGGGGGAATTCAAAAAATTTTTAGATTTTTTTTCATTTTTTTATAACTTTTTTAATTTTATTGATAGTGAAGTCCACTATTCCAAATGTTACTAAAGTAATAAATACAATAGCAAAAAGTTCGATGTAATCAGCATTAATTGCATATGCAAGGTATACTAAATACCCTAATCCTTTAATGCTTTGACTCCCAATTACAATTTCTGACATAATTTCAACTTTTAATGAGAGTCCAATCGATTGAGCTAGTCCTAAAAATATATATGGAAGAATTGAAGGAATAAGAACTCTAAAAATTGAGTTAACTTTAAACAATCCTTCAAGTTTTAAAGACATAATAATATATCGATCTATATTTTTAATTCCATTTAAAACTGATTCATATAAAATTGGAAATACAATTAAAAATATAACTATAAAAGTTGATATAGTTGATTTAACAAAAACTAAAAGTAAAATTGTAACTACTGCAGTAGGAACAACTTTCATTATTGCAATAGCTGGAGATAGAATTTTCTCCACTGCTTCGAAAAATCCCGATAAAGTCCCTAAAATTATCGCTAAAATAAAAGCAATTAAAATAGTTAATAAACTTATACCTAAACTAGTAAGTATTGCAATATAGATTTCTCCACTACCTAAAATTTCAAAAACTTTATTTAATGTAGTCAAAACATCAGGAAAAACATATTTTTTATTAAAAGATAAACTAGAAATTTCCCAAATTAAAAGCAAAATCACAATGCCAATTGTTACGAATATACCATTTGAAATGCGATTTTGCTTTTTCTTTTTCATGTTAATATTTTAGACTATTTTTTATTAATTTGGAAACCTGCATTAACTGTGCTTAAAAAATTATTAATATCATCAACACTAATTTCTTTGTCTGGGTTAGCAACACCAAATTTATTAGCGCCATTACCCTGTAAAGCCTTGACTAGATTAATATTGAAACCATATTTAGTTGCTTGAGCATTAGCATCACCTACCCCATTCATTATTTCAGCCACAGTATCAATATTTGGTTTATAAACATTATTCATTTGATTTTTAACATCTTTCCAATAAGCGGCAACATAATTTGGCTTAAGTTTTAAATAATCATTATTGACAAACAATCCAGCTTGAGGAATAAAATCGAATTTTCCACCAGTAACTTCTTTTACCTTTTCATTTAAATTTAAATCAAAAGTGATTTTAATATCTGAAGAACTCTTTGCCGATGTTAAAGCAGGTTCAGCAATTAAAAAATAATCGTATTCAATGCCTTCAAAGATTCCTGCTTTTAAATATACTGGCATTTTTGTATTGTCTTGTGCATAAGAAACCATTGTTGATCCATCATTGAATAAATCTGCATAACAAGCCTTAAAAGCCATATCTGGTGATTGACCTTTCATAAAAGTTAAGATTTTATCACCTTTTTGTGGTTCTCTATTTAATGTTCTGCTAACTAAATGGAAATTTCCAGCAGTAAGCATTCCAAGATATGTATAACTAGCTGTTGATTCAATAGATTTATCACCTTCAGTATAACCATTTGTTAATTTCAAAGCTGATACTGAATCAAAAATAATATATTTATAATTGCCAGCTTTCAATTGTACAGGTACATCAGTATTGTTGCCCGCAATTTCAAAACCATTTTTATTTGCCACAGAATCATACACAGCAAGTAATGGGGCACCTTTTGGAGCAAAAGCTGAAAATTCTTCATCTCCTTCAGTGACTTTAACATTTTCAATTGATTTTGAAATTCCACTATTTTTTTCTGTAATAGTTAAAGTAACATCCCCTTCTTTCAAAGCTTCTACTTCACCACTATCTTTATTAACAGATAAAATAGTTTCATCACTTGATTTATAAGTAAAATATGTTTGCCCATTTGATGGAGTAATATTTTTAGCTACTAATTGATCTTTTTCACCAGTCACAAAGTTTTTATCGCCATGATTTTTTAATGCTGCTTCAAAATCAGTAATAATAACATTATCTTCTGTTTTTGGACCACATGCAGTAAGTCCTAAACTTACTCCAGTTAAGCCTAAAATTACTGGAGCAACATTTAAATATAATTTGATTTTCTTTTTCATTTTTCATCCCTTCCAACAATTAAAATATTTCTTCAATAGGTTTTCCAATCATGGTTTTATCTTTTTCAAGATTGAAATTCTTAAGAACAGTTGCACCAATATCCGCAAATGAATCTCTTTCACCTAAATATTTCCCATCTTTAAATAATGGAGAATAAATAAGTAATGGGACTTTTTCTCTTGTATGATCTGTTCCTTTATAGGTTGGATCATTTCCATGATCTGCAGTAACCATAACTAAATCATCTTCTCTTAAAACTTTAAGCATTTCGCCTAATCTTGCATCAAATTCTTGAAGAGCGTTTCCATAACCTAATGGATTTCTTCTATGGCCAAATTCACTATCAAATTCAACCAAGTTGACAAAACAAAATCCATCTTTAAAACTATCTTTTTTAACTAAATCGATGGTTTTATCCATTCCGTCTTGATTTGAAATAGTATGAACAGTTTCAGTAACACCAACACCATTAAAAATATCATTAATTTTTCCAACACAACTAACGACATATCCGTTATTTTTTAAAATATCCATAGCGGTAATTCCACTTGGTGAAATTGTATAATCGTGTCGATTACTTGTACGTTTAAAGTTATCTTTATTAGTTCCAACATATGGTCTTGCAATAATTCTTCCAACAAACCATTCAGGTCTCATACAAAGCTTTCTAGCAATTTCACAGCATCTATAAAGTTCGTCTAAACCTGTTTTTTCTTCATGAGCAGCAATTTGTAGGACTGAATCGCTAGATGTATAAACAATTAAAGAATTATCTCTCATTTGTTCTTCGCCTAATACTTTTAAGATTTCAGTTCCGCTTGAAGCATAATTTCCAATAATTTTGTGACCAGTTTCTTTTTCAAGTTCATCGATTAATTCTTTTGGAAAACCTGTATCAGTAAAAGTTTGAAAAGGTTTAATTGTTTTAATGCCCATCATTTCCCAATGACCAGTCATTGTGTCTTTACCATTACTAGCTTCGTTTAGTTTAATACTAAATGAACTTGGATGTTCCACTACTTTACATCCTTTTATTTCATCAAGATCAGCAATTCCTAAACTATTTAAAGTAGGAATATTAAGACCATTTGGCATCTTTTCGCTAATATGACCAAATGTATTAGTTCCTAAATCATCAAATTTATCTGCATCACGGCCATGCCCAATTCCAGCACTATCCATTACTATAAGGAATATTCTTTTAAACTTCTTCATATTTATAACCTCCACGCCTATAAAATTATAGTTCACTTTTCTTTCCAAAACAAATCATACGCTTTATGTAAAGTTTTTTCTGATAAATGTGTATAAATTTGTGTAGTTTCTGCATTAGTATGTCCAAGCATTCTTTGAACTGTTCTAATATTTGCACCATTTTCTAAAAGATGTGTTGCAAATGAATGTCTTAAAGTGTGCGGAGAAATATCTTTTTCAATACCAGCATCTATTGCATACTTTTTGATTTGCATGAAAAAATATTGTCTTGTTAAAGGTTTCCCTTTTAAATTAAGGAATACATAGTTTGAATTTTTGCTATTTGGAATTTTCTCTCTAACCTCAACAATATATTTTAAAAGATATTTAATAGCATAGTCATCAATAGGTATAATTCTTTCCTTTGCTCCCTTACCAAATATAGTTAATATTTTTTCTTGATAGTTAATTGACTTATTTTGTAAAGAAACAATTTCACTAACTCTTAAACCACACCCATACATCATTTCAAGCATGGCTTTATCACGAATACCACTAGCTTTTTCTAAATTTGGGGCCTCTAATAATTTATCCATTTCTTCTTCATTTAAAACCATTGGTATATGTTTTTCTTTTTTTGGCATTATAACTTCTCGAACCAAATTTTCTTTAATCCCCTCTCTTTCTAAAAAAATGTAAAAAGTTTTTATTGTTGAAACCCTTCTAGAAATTGAGGTAGATTTTAATTCATCAACACTTTGTTTGTAAATAAAGTTATCAATGTCTTCGCTTGTTAAATCTTCTGTATCCTTTATATAAGGAAAATATTTAAAGAAGCAATTAAAATCTTCTTTATAATCATTTAAAGTACCCTTTAATAAACCTTTTTCAAATAAGGAATATTGTAAAAATCTTTCGATTGCATCATTTATATTCATTATTTTTTCTCCAAATCGCTAAGTCTCATAAATGTATTGGAATTTGTTTCTCGATTTAACTTTCCAATAAGTATTTTTGTTTGATCTTCTTTTTCGTTTTCTTCAAAGTTATCAAAAGTAAGTTGTTTTACTACATCATGCTTAACTTTTAAATTTTTAACAGTAAATCCTATTAATCTAATTAACCTTCCATCAAAAGATTTATAAAAAAGTTTGGATGCTTCTCTTAAAATAAAATCGATGTCATCAGTATATTCAGAAAATGATTTTGAGAATGAAGACACTTTAAAATTTGTATTTTCATAATCAGCATCCTTAAAACTAACAGTAATTGTTTTAGTTAAAAAACCTTTATTTTTCATATCTAAAATAACATTTTTAGAAATCTTTACTAAAAAATCATTTAAATATTGTCTATCATTTGTATCCGAAACCAATGTTCTACTAACACCAATAGATTTAGGCTCCCATGGTTTTGTGTCGATTATATCATTACTTTTTCCTTCAAGCTCTAAAATGTAATGATCTTTCATGTTTCCAACAATATTTAAAACTTCTTGATCATCGTTCTTTAATTTTTCGTAGAATTGGCCTATTGTTTTGACGCCAATATCTTCTAACTTTGGATAAGTTTTTTTGCCTATTCCAAAAAAATCTTTAATTGGCAATGGAAAAATAATGGATGGGATGTCGCGTTTTCTAATTATTGTTATTCCCATTGGTTTTTTAATATCACTTCCCATTTTTGCTAAAAACAAGGTTGAAGCAACACCAATCGAACATTTTAGCTTTGTTTTGTTATATAAACCATTTTGTATATTCTCTAACATTTTATAAATATCTTTATTGCCAGAAGATAAAAAAGTATCGGTATAATCAACATAGCATTCATCTACAGATGTTTGTTCAATGATATTAGAAAATTTCTTTATATATGAGATAAATTCTTTAGACATTAATTCATAATATTTAAAATCTACGGATTTTATAATTAAACTTTTACACAACATTTTTGCTTGAAAAGTTGGCATTCCACTATGTATACCATATTTTCTCGCTTCATACGATGCAGTCGAAACAATTCCGCCTCTACCATCACCACCTACAATCAATGGTTTCCCTTCAAGAGATGGATCTTTTATACGTTCACAAGTAATAAAAAATTGGTTTAAATCTATGTGTAAAATGATTTTGCTACTCACAATATTATTTTAGATTAAAACCAATATTTATTAAAGCATTAATAAAGACATTAATATACTATAAATATACTATTTATCTACTATTCAATATATTTGGCAACTTTTTCTTTAGCTTCTGTTAATTCTTTTTCCAGTTCTTTAATTAACAATTGAGCTTCTTCATACATTTTTAAAGTTTCATCAAGAGGGAGCTCATTTGAGTCCATAACCGCCACTATTTCATCTAGTCTTTTCATTTTATTTTCAAATGTTTTCTTATTTTCTGTTTTAGCCATAATTATTTCTCCTTAACCTTAACTTTCACAGTTCCATCTATCATCTTTATTTTAAGCTCATCATTAATATTAACTTTCTTAATTGAATCAATTGCAACCCCATCTTTAAAAATTATTGAATACCCTTTAGCTAATAAATTATTAGGATTAAATGCTTCTATCAATTTTTTAGAATTATCAATTTCTTTATTAAGAATAAGCAATTTATTAGAAAGACAGTTATCTAAATTTTGCTTAGTATTTTTTAATTTTTCTTCGATTCCATCATATATATTCTTAATATTTGATAATGATGGTTTTGATTTAATAACTACAATCTTGTTTTCAAAATTATTAATTTTTTTATTAATGATTGAATTAAGCAAATTTTTTATTTGACTTAATTCATCAATTAATTCATTTTTATCAGGAACAGCTGCTTCAGCAGCACCAGTAGGTGTTGAAACATATTTATCAGCAACATAATCACATATTGAACGATTTATTTCATGCCCAACAGCACTAATGATAGGTATTTTACATTCATAAATAGTTTTAGCTAAATTTTCATCATCAAAAGGTGTTAAGTCTTCAACACTACCGCCACCACGTCCGATTATTATAAGATCAGGAGAAGATTTTTCAGCATTTTTTAAATTCTTAATTAAATCTTTTGATGCTTCTAAACCTTGGACTAAACTATAAAATACGGTAACATCAACAAGTGGGTATCTTCTAAAAATATTAGTAACCATATCAGCACAAGCTGCACTATTTTTACCTGTAATAATTGCTATATTTTTGGGAAATTTAGGAATAGGTAATTTATGTTTTTCGTCGAAATACCCCTCTTTTTCAAGTTTCGCCTTTAATTGTTCTTTTTGTAATAAAATTGCGCCTTGTCCAAACAAATCTATCTTTTTAACGATAATTTGATATGTCCCATTAGGCGGATATGAAGAAATATTTCCATATAAAATAACGTCATCGCCATTCTTTGGTTCAAACGTGAGTGAATAAGTGTCATATTTGAACATTACTGCCTTGATAGCGCTATTTTCATCTTTTAACGAAAAGTAAATATGTCCACTTCTATTTCTTCCTGTGTAGTTACTTATTTCGCCATGTAAAGCAATATTTTGTAAAGTTGGAGTGTTATCAAAAAGAAGCTTAATATAATTATTAAGCTCACTTACTGAAATAAATTTAATATTACTTTGTTCGATCATATCAATGTTTTATCAAGGATGCCATTAACAAATTTATAATCATTTTCTTCACCATATTTCTTTGCTAATTTAACGGCAACGTTGATGATAATAGCTTTTTCTTTGTTATCGCAATAAAAATAATTGCTATAAGCAATAATAAGAATAGCTTGTATACAAGTATTTAATCTACTAAATTTCCAATTCTTAAGATTAGATGAAATGTTTTCAATAATCTCATTTTCATTTTTTAATGCTTTAATTAATACTTCTTTTAAGAAAAAATCACATTCTTCATAAGGAAGTCCAGATAAATCACTGATTGTTTTTTGAACATCAATTGTTTCATTTATTTCTTGTTGAATTAAGAAGTCATACATAATTTGCATGGCTAATTCTTGGATCTTATTACGGGATCCATTATCCACTACATTTTCCATGAAATTATTCTCCTTCTTCAGATGTGATTTTAACATTGATTTCAAAAGGAACAACTTCACATATCATTAATAAATTACTATTAATATAATCTGTAATGCTCTTTTCAATATATTTAGCATCAATATTAGCTTTTTTAGTTACATAAAATTTATAAATAACTCTGTTAGAACGAATTGTAACATCTACATTATCACTAATCTTAAATCCTTTATCGTTCTTTTCACGAATATAACTAACAACATGTTGACCCAAAGTTACGAAAACATCTCTAGATATACCTAGATCACCTTGGCTTGTATAATGTTGTAAATAAACGTAACTTGGCATATTAATTAGTCCTTTCTATTACACTATTTTAGATGTTTTTCAATGTAACTCGCAACATCTTCTTTTGTAAATTTAAAATATTTAAATAAATCATCAGCTTTTCCTGAAGCGCCAAATTCATCTAAACCATAGTTGAATTTAGCATATTTACCCCAACCAAAGGTTGAAGACATTTCAAGAGAAACGCGTTTATTATAATCTTTTCCAAGAATTTTTTCTTTATAAGTTTCATCTTGTTTATCAAAAAGATACATTGATGGCATTGAAACTACTCTTACATCTTTTCCTTTTTCGCTAAGAACATCTTTAACTCCTAATGCAAGACTAACTTCACTACCTGTAGCAATCAAAACAACATCTGGTTCTTTCTTCTTTGAATCACTAATAATGTATGCTCCTTTTTTAACTCCATCATAATTTGATGAATCCTTAATTAAAGGTAAACCTTGACGCGAAATAATTAAGCATGTTGGAGTACTTGTTGATTCTAAAGCAATTCTCCAAGCAGCATAAGTTTCTTTTGCATCACATGGTCTAATAACATTGAGATTTGGAATTGCTCTCAAACCTGCTAATTGTTCGATTGGTTCATGAGTTGGACCATCCTCGCCAACTGCAACTGAGTCATGTGAGAACAAAAATATTTGAGGCAAATTTTGTAAAGAAGACATTCTAATTGCATTTTTAGCATAATCACTAAAAATCAAGAAACTGCCAACATAAGTTCTTAATCCGCCATGTAATAACATACCATTACTTGCAGCGCACATTAAGAATTCTCTAATACCCCAATTAATGTTTGTACCACCACGTGTATTAGGAGTGTAATTTACACCACCTTCAAGTTTTGTCATGACACTTCCAGCAACATCTGCACTACCACCAACTAAATTTGGAAGTAACTTGTGGTAAAAATTTAGTACTTTTTGAGAAGTGATTCTAGTAGATTCTTTTTCAACTTCATTCATTGGTAAATGATCAGCATTTAAATATTCGTTAACATCATTTGTTGATAAATCAAATAATTTCTTAAATGTATGAGCATCTTCTTTTTGAAGAATATGAAGAATTTCTTCATGCTTTTTATAAGCTTTTGTACCTCTTTCAATAAATGTATCTTTAAAAATCTTATAAACTTCATCAGGAACAGTAAATGGAGGATAATCAAATCCATAAACTTCTTTTGCATGTTTTCCATCTTCTTCACCTAATGGAGCACCATGAACTTTTGAAGTACCTTCATTTTTGCTACCAAAACCAATAATTGTATTAAAAACAATAATGGTTGGATTGCTATTTATGAAACTTTTTGCCTTAATTAAGGCTTTTCTAATTTCTTTAACATCATTTCCGTCTTTACATTGAACTACATTCCAACCACAAGCCTCGAAACGCATGGCTACATCTTCATTTTGTGATTGAGATAATGGTCCATCCAATGTAACATTATTTTTATCATAAAGAAGAATTAATTTATTTAATTTTTGAAAACCAGCATATTGAATAGCTTCTTGACTAAGTCCTTCTTCAAGACATCCATCACCACATAAAACATATGTATAATGGTTATAAATTTTTTCATCATAAAGTTTACTAAGCATTGTTTCGGCCATAGCCATACCAACGCCTTGAGCAATGCCTTGCCCTAAAGGTCCACTTGTGGCCTCTACACCAGGAGTATGATGAACTTCTGGATGACCAGGAGTTTTGCTTCCTAAAACTCTAAATTTCTTTAAATCATCAAGAGTTAAATCGTATCCTGAAAGATGCAACATTGTATAAAGAAGCATAGATACGTGACCGGCAGAAAGAACGAATCTATCACGATTAATCCAATCTGGGTGCTTTGGATCAGCAACTAAAAAATCTTTAAATAATTCATAAACTATTGGTGCACTACTTAAAGCCA
>CAVFXI010000025.1:0-5625 GCA_963626345.1 Gemmiger formicilis
ATAGACTTACAATGTTGTTAACTAACCAAGAAAATATTCGTGAAGTTATTTTATTCCCAACAATGAAGGATGAACAATAATTGAAAAATGTATAAATGGATGCTCAAAAGGCACCCATTTTTGTTTAAATATAAAAAAATTTGCCATTTAATGAAAAAAATCTAAAAATTTTTTGAATTCCCCCCCTATTAATAGTGAAGGCGATTGAATTGTTTAAATTCTTTACTTTCGTTGATGTTTCTTATAAAATATTTAAGCGCTATAAAAATAGCGATTCTTCTCTGTTATTATGAAATAGTAATAACCAGATAGTCCAAAGGGAGGTATAAGAAATGAAAAAGTACGAATTGATGTACATTCTCAAATCAAGTTTAGATGATGAAGCAAGAAAAGCTGAAATCGAAAAACTTAATTCCTTACTTACCGGTTTAGGTGCAAAAATCAATAAAACCGATGAAAGCTTAGGAATGAGAGACTTAGCTTATCCAATTAAAGGTGAGAAAAAAGGATACTATGTCGTTTTAAAGCTTGAAATGAACGATGTTAAACCAGTTAAAGAATTTGATCGTCTTTCTAAAATCAATAGTTCAGTATTAAGATACTTATTCACTGTTGATAATCAATAGGAGGATTTATTATGATTAATAGCGTTGTTTTAGTAGGTCGTTTAACAAGAGAAATTGAAATTAAAAAAACTCAAAGTAATTTGAGTGTAACAAGTTTTTCTCTTGCGGTTGATAATCTAACAAAAGACGCCAACGGAAATAAAACTACAAGTTTTATTAACTGTACGGCTTGGAGACAATCTGCTGATTTCTTATCAAAGTATGCTCATAAGGGTAGTTTGATTGGAATTGAAGGAAGACTTCAACAAAGAAGTTATGACAGAAGAGATGGAACCAAAGCCAACGTATTAGAAGTAGTTGTTGATCGTGTAACATTACTTGAAAGTAAAGGAACAACAAGTGCAAGAGTTCAAAACAATGATGATTTTGCCTCTATGCCAATTGATGAACCTGATATGTCAGAAGAGAAGACTGATATTACAAGTGGTGATTTAACTGATGATGACTTACCATTCTAATTAATAGAAAAGAAGGAAAATAGTTATGGCATATATGAAGAAAAGAATGAAGAAAAAAGTTTGCTATTTCACCAAAAATAAAATCACTCATATCGATTATAAAGATGTTGAGTTATTAAAAAAGTTCATTAGTCCAAGTGGAAGAATTTCACCACGTAGATTAACTGGAACATGTGCAAAGAGCCAAAGACAATTAGCAAGAGCTATTAAAAATGCTCGTTATATGGCTTTATTACCATATCTTGGCGAATAGTTGCTTAATTTATTAGTTAAAATGACCACCCAAATTGGGTGGTTTTTTAATTAGTCATTGTTTAATAATTGCGCATTTTAAAATGCGCATACAGAATATTTTTCAAATGGTATAAATTTTAAAAAAGGGCTTTCAAAATAATAGTCAAATATGATTTTTCAGTAGTCACAAATGAAAAAGAAAGCATAATTAATAATAAATTCGTTTTTACCATTTGATATTTGATTATTTATGGATTTATTGAGCCATAATTTATTAGTCTTTTTAAACTTTTCTATTGTATAATAGAAAAGGTAATTTTTATGGAAAAAAGAAAATTTAAATTAAACTTATCTATCTTATTGACTACAGCAATTATTGAACTTGCTGTTGGTGTTTTTATTTTGCTATATGTTTTCAACACATTTAATTTACAAAGCGCAATTAAACCTGCAATTTTAGGATATATTGCTTTAGGTGTTACATTTATTGATTGTGTCTTATGTTTAATTATGGTTTGGTTAATGAATGTTCTTCGTGAAAAGAGCGACATCCAAATCAGCGATGTTATTGGAGCAGATATTAAAGAAGTTTATCTTTTTGGGAAAATTGGTTTATTTGTTGTCAATGAAGATGGAGTCATCTTATGGGAAAGTGATTTTTTCCAACAAAGGCAATTAAATTTTATTTCAAAAAATATTTTTGATATTTATCCAAAACTTAATGATTTTAAAAACAAAAACAATGTTTCTGATACTATAACTATTATTGATGGAACTGATTATTATCAAGTCAAATATTTAAAAGCTGCCGGTCTTTTTATTTTTAAGGATAGTACTGATTATGAATATTTGCTTAAATTCAACAAGGAACAAGGAACCTGTGTTGGAATTATAATGATTGATAACTATAGCGATATCGTTGGTAATTCCGATACGGTTAGCGATATTATTACTCAAGTTAAAGAAACAATTAATAATTACGCCAAGAAATACACATTACTTTTAAGAGCATATCGTAACGATGCTTATTTTGTTGTTTGCAATAACCAATCTTTAGAAGCTATGAAAAAAGATGGGTTTAGTCTTGTTGACGCAGTTCGTAAGATACCTGTTAAAGAAACAGTTAGACCTACATTATCAATTGGCTTTGCACAAGAATTTCCAGATGTTGTAAAAGCAAATGATAATGCAAGTAATGCTATCGATATAGCAATGAGTCGTGGTGGTGATCAAGTTGTTATTTCTAGATTTGGTAGTGAATTTGAATTCTATGGCGGAAAGAGTGAAGCTGTTGAAGTTGGTAATAAAGTTAGAATAAGGGTCTTTAGTGATTCGCTTATTAGTTTGATTCAAAGATCTTCAAATATTTTGATTATGGGTCATCAAGATATGGATATGGATGCTTTAGGAAGTTGTCTTGGTGTAAAAGCGATATGTGATTTTTTAGGTAAAGAAGCTTATGTTGTTTATGATCCAAAACTTACTGAAAGAAAAACAAGAACTGCTATAACCTCTCTTTATGATAGAGAACAAATGAATAAAATTTTTTGTTCGTTAAAAGAAGCGCAAGATATGGCTAAACCTGAAAGTGCAGTTATAGTTTGTGATATTTCAAAACCAAGTATGACAATGTGCCCAACAATTCTTGAGAAAACTGATAAAGTAGTTGTTATTGATCATCATAGAAGAGCTGCTGATTTTATAGAAAATCCAGTTTTATCTTACATCGATCCAAGTGCATCTAGTGCAAGTGAATTGATTGCTGAGATGATTCATTATAATAGCGTTTCTTCAAAAATCCCTTTAGATTCTACAATGGCAACTCTTATGCTGGGTGGTATTTTCTTAGATACATCTTTTTATAAATCAAAAACGACTGGTCTTCGTACATTTGAAGCATCTATGATTTTGAAAGAATATGGTGCAAATAATAGTCAGGCTGATGATTTATTAAAAGATGAATATGAAGAATATGCATTAATTAACAAGATTATTAGTACATTAAAGACGCCATATTATGGAGTTGTTTATTGTGTTTGTGATGAAAATGAAATTGTTGAAAGATCAACACTTGCTAAAGTTGGTAATCAGTGTATTCAATTTAAAGGTGTTAATGTATGTTTTGTCATTGGAAAGACTAACGAAGATGAAGTTAGAATAAGTGCAAGAAGTGATGGAACAATAAACGTTCAAATATTAATGGAAAAAATGGGTGGCGGCGGTCACTTTGCGAGTGCTGCAAACTGCACAAAGAATACAACAATTAAAGCCGTTGAAACTAGCTTACTTGATGTTTTATCAACATATTTAAGTGAAGCAAGAACAAAAAAGAATGATGAGAAAGGAAATTAATTATGGAAGTAATTTTATTAAGTGATGTTAAAGGTGTAGGTAAAAAAGGCGAAACCGTTAGTGTCAGTGATGGATATGGAAACAATTTTTTAATTAAAAAAGGATTTGCTGTTAAAAAAACCACAGAATCTTTAAACCAATTGAAAAAAGAACAACAAAAAGAGGCTGAAAAACAAGCTGAATTAAAAGCTGAAGCAGAAAAGAATAAGGTTATTTTAGAAGGATTAACTTTAGAATTTAGTGCAAAAGCTGCAAAAGATGGAAGAATGATTGGTGAAATTTCAACTAAGGAAGTCGCTAAAGTTCTTGAGTCTCAATATAAGATTGTTATTGATAAGAGAAAGTTTGTTGATAAAATCCGTATTAATGCTTTTGGAGTTTCAAGATTACATATTGAATTATATAAAGGTATTGTGGCCGAAATTAAAGTTCATGTTAGCGAGGAAAAATAATGGCTGAAAAGAATTTGCCACATAACGATGATTTAGAAGAAATTGTTCTTGGCATGATGCTAATGGATAGTAAATCATGTTTAGGAGCATTAACTGAATTAACTGACGATGATTTTTATATTGATAATGTAAATCATCGTGCTGTTTTTCGTGCGATTAAACAATTATCAATAACTAATAATCCAATTGATATTCATACTGTATCTGATTATTTAACAAAATCTCAACTTTTGGATGCTATTGGTGGAGTTGATTATTTAATCAAATTAACTGATAAGGTCACTGGTTTTTCAAACTTGGCATATTATACAAACACTTTAAAAGACTATACCTTAATTAGAAATTTAATTACAACATCAAACGAAATTGTAGAAGAGGCAACTAATAAAAAAGTAGAAGATTTTTCTAGATTTGCAAGTGATGCTGAAGCAAAGATAACAAGAATTACTGCTAATAGAAAAATTAAAGGATTTCAAAAAGGGGAAGATGTTGCTCATGAACTTGGTAGAGAAATTGATGAAATGAATAAAGGGAATGGCAATGCCTTTACTGGATCAACTACTGGGTATTCAAAGCTTGATGGAATTTTAAATGGACTTCAAAAAGGAAGTTTAGTTGTTTTAGCTGCTCGTCCTTCTTGTGGTAAAACTGCACTTGGTTTAAATATTGCATACAATTGTGCATCTAAGACAAATCGACCAGTCGCTTTCTTTTCTATTGAAATGTCTAGCGAAGAAATTATGAAAAGATTATTCGCTAATAGAGGATATGTACCACTCGATAAAATTAATAAAGGATTTTTAAATAAAGATGACAAAATGAAGCTAAAGGAGGCTGAAGAAGAAATTTCTAAAGTTCCTCTTTATATTGATGATACTGGTGGTATTTCACTCAATGATTTAATTACTAAAGCTAAAAAATTAAAAAACGATTTAGGCGACTTAGGTTTAATTGTTGTTGATTATATTGGTAAAATCACTGTTAATTTAAAAGTCGAAGATAAACGTTACGAAATTGATCGTGTTACTGGAGCTTTAAAACAACTTGCAAAGGATTTAGAAGTTCCTGTTTTAGCCTTGGCTCAAGTCAATAGACGTGTTGAAGATAGAGATTCAGCAATCCCTGAATTAAGCAATTTAAAAGATTCTGGTTCTATTGAACAAGATGCAGATCAAGTTATGTTTATTTATAATCCAAATCAAGCAACTTCTAATTTTAAGAAGAAAACAAGCGGTAAGGATGATGAAAGCAATCCTCAACCAGGCAGCATTAACGATATGAAAGCTCAAGAGGAAAAGAATAAGAATTTTAATAATCAAAATGGTGAATTAATCAAAGTAATGGTTAAGAAAAATAGAAATGGCGCATTAGGAGATATATTCTTATTATTCTTTAAAGCTTATCAAAGATTTGATAATCCAAGTGATGAAGCAATCAAAGAATTTGATAAATATTATAGTGATAAATAAATATGAAAATGCATGTTATAAGTAGTGGTAGCAA
>CAVFXI010000026.1:0-16340 GCA_963626345.1 Gemmiger formicilis
CAAATTCGTCACTGTGGCACTTTATGTTATCGAATCATGACCGAAGTTTTAGATTTTCTAACGTCGTTACTAGCTCCCTAGTACCTAGTTTTATTTTTTAAACTAGCATAATCACTACTCTCATCGCAGAGAGTGCAAGCATGGACTTTCCTCTAGCTAATGCTAGCGATTGCATAGACTGAAAGTTATTTAATTTTACTTGGATCTACCCCTAATTCATAGAGCTTATTCTCATAAGCGCTAATCTTTTTGAGTAATTCTAAATTATCAAGGCGAGAATAATCATTAACAACGAATGTTTGTTTAGTCTTCTTAATGTTTTGACTCTTCATTGACTCTATTTCATTAATCAGTTCTTGATTTTGTTTTTTAAGTTCATTCACTTTATCGTTTAAATTAATAATAACGTTATCGATTACTTTGTAATCTTTTAAAACATTATCAAGAAAAGTATCAACTTCTAATGGATCATACCCTTTAACGTTCTTGGTGAATTCCTTATTCAAAATATCTTTGCTAGTTAATAAAAGTTTCATAATTTTTCTTCGTTCCTGACAAATATTATTATAGAAGAATGTTTCTTTTACTTCAATTAATCAAATTGAAATTAAGGTATTGAATATCTATAATAAATCGATGAAAGAAATTAATAGATTATTAAACAGTTCAAAAACGATTGTATTCCTAGATTATGAAGGTACGCAATTTACTCAAGAAATTATTGCAATTGGTGCTATAAAAGTCACTCTTGATAATAAGAATCAGGTTAAAAAAGTTTATCCTGGCTTTAAACAATACGTTAAAGCTCATGGGGAAGTTGGTCCTGTTGTTTCAAAATTAACAGGCATCACTGATGCAGAACTTCAAGAAAAAGGAATTAACTTTTTATATGCAAATAAATATTTCAAACAATATGTAGGTGTTCACACAAATATTAAATATATTACATATGGAAACTTTGATATGAGATTACTTCACCAAACTTCTACTATCGCAGGAATTAGTGAAGATCCATTCATTAAAAGCATTTATAAAAACTATATTGATTTTTCTTCGCTTTTAGGAAGATATGTTAAAAGTAAAAAGGGGACCCAGCTTTCGCTTCATGATGCTCTTGAACTTTTTAATGTAACTCCTCAAGGTGAGGCTCATGATCCAATGTTTGATGCATTAAATTTAATGCTTCTATATAAAGCAGTTTTAAATAATCGTGCAATTATTACTAAAGAATACACTAAACTTTTATTAAATTACCATGTATATCCCGCACCAATTTCAAAAATCCTTAAAGATTTAAAAACAAAGGGAACAACATCAATGGAAGATTTTATTGAATATATTGGAGAAGATATTTAATGATTAATTACCCAGTAGGAATTAATAATAAAAAGAAAACTATTCAATATAAGAATAGAGGTATGTCACTTGAATCTTTAATTAACGATTCAAATGAATTTTATTTGAGAAATAATATTGCTGTTATTTATAAAAAACCAACTCCAATAAAAATTATTAAAATGGATTCAAATAAAAAACGTATTACAAATGCAATTTTTGATAAACACTCCACTACTGATTATAATGGCGTTTATAAAGGAAAATATATTGATTTTGAAGCTAAGTCTACAAAGAGTAAAACAAGTTTCAGTTTAAACAATTTTCAATCATGTCAAATTGCACATTTTCGTAAAATTCTTATGCAAAAGGCCACTGCTTTTGTAATTATTGAATTTTCTACACTTGAGGAGTATTACATTTTATCAGCCAAAAAACTCATCGAATTTATAGATACCGAAAAGAAGAAATCAATCCCTTTAAAATACATAAAAGAGAATGGATTTATTATTTCTCTTACAATAAATCCACCATTAGATTATTTAAAATTTACTTCCAAAATTTCTTAAAATAAGAACAATATTCTATTAATTTGCAATTTTCACATTGAGGATTAATTGCTTTGCAATAATTTCTCCCAAAATAGATAAATCTATGATGTAAATCTATCCAATCTTTTTTATCAAAAGATTTCATTAAATTTTTCTCAACAATTTGTACTGAATCATTTTCTTTAGCAAAACCAAGACGTTTTGCAACTCTATTAACATGTGTATCAACTGGAAAAGCAGGTACTTTAAACCACTCAATTAACATTACATTTGCCGTTTTATTGCCAATTCCTGGTAGTTTCATCATCTCTTTTTTATCACTAGGAACTTTCCCATCATACTTAGTAATTAATTCATGAACAATTTCTTTTAAGTATTTTGCTTTATTTTTATATAAACCAAGAGTCTTTAAGTATGACTCAATTTCTAAAATTGAAAGTTTATCAAGATCTTCAAGATAATAATGGTCATGAAAAAGTTTGCTTGTTACAATATTAACTTTCTTATCAGTGCACTGAGCAGAAAGCATAATTGCTATAAGCAAAGAATAGTCTGTTTCAAATGTGAGCGTGCATGTTGCATCCTTGCACTTTTCAGCAAAATAAGCCGAAACCGCTATACTTTTTTTATTCATCATTCATTTTTTTAATTATCAAAGAATCAATATAATTAATTGATAATTTCTTATAATTAGCTGCATCTTTTAATGAATTAACAATAATGTCTTTCTTCATCAATTTCGTTTTTAATCCAATCATCGATATGTGATAATTCAATAGGTGTTAATTTTCTGCCAAAATAATCTGTAAACAATTCAAACATTTTGTCCCTATAAGCATTAAGCTCTTGATTTTTATTATATTCATCTTCAGAAAAAAGTGACTTCTCAAACTTTTTATAGAGAATTTTTTTAATTGGTTCAACAGTAGTTTTTGGATCTCCGTTTGTTGTATCAAATTCAATATATTTTTTCTTGTATAATGAAGTTAAGCATTTATCAATTACTTTGCTAGGCATTGTCATTTTCAAAGCTAAAACATCAGTTGTGATAAATTCATTATCTTGGTCTAAAAGATGATTAATCATTAAAATAACTGAAAGTTCATCTTCAGATATATTCATTTCTTTATAAAAATCTAGTAATAAATAGCAGAAATCTATCGCTTTGTAATTTGAATTTTTCATTTTAACTTCCTCTTAGCTTTTTCTAATTTTTTACTTTCTTCGTTAATCTTATCTTTATTAAGTAAATCTATCAAACCTTTATTTTTAATCATTGAATTTTTTGTGCTTTCTTCAATTTCTAAATTATATTCTTCAGCAAATCTATATCCACGCAAAATTCGTAATGGGTCTTCTTTAAAACGAACATCTGGATTTCCAATTATTCTTAAAATTTTGTTTTTTAAATCCAATATACCAAATCCAGTTGGATCGATAATATCGTAATTTTCATCAATATAAATTGCATTAATTGTAAAATCCCTTCTTTTATAATCAATGTTTATATCCTTTATAAATCTAACATAACTTGGATGGCGCAAATCACCATAGTCACCTTCTTCTCTCAATGTTGTAATATCTATTTTTTTATTATCAAAATGATATTTAACAGTTCCAAATTTTTCAAAAGTTAAATCCACATTTAAAAATAACTGAATTTCATGAGGTTTAGCATCAGTCACAAAATCATAATCATCTATTTTTAAATTTAATAAATAATCACGACTTGTCCCCCCAATCATATAAAGCCTAAAGCCATTTTTGTTAAATATATCTTTTAAATAATCAAAAATAATATCCATAGTGGATATTATAGTTTAATAGTTAATTTTTTAGTATTACTTTAATCTGGTTCCGCATTTGTTGCAAAATTTGGCACCACTAGGATTCATTCCTTTACATTGAGGGCACTCTACTTCGGTATTTACGCCGCAATTATTGCAATAATTTGAATCCAGTTTAATTGGTTTGCCACAATTATCACACTTGATAAAAGTCTCAACTGCTCGATCTTTTTCTATATTCTTTAAATAACCAAAGAAAATTAAAATACCGCCAATTGATATAATAGGCGATCCAATCCAAAATAAATATAATAGCGATGCTTGTTCGACATTCGTATCAGTTAAACCGAAATCAATAAAAGCAATTAAATCAATTATTGCACCAATTATTACAATAATAATCCCAATAACCCTTAAAACTTTAGATTGTTTCTTATTTTCGTATTCATTTCTTTTCTTTGTATTTTTCATTAAATTTATACTATTTGCAAACAATATTTTTTTCAATATTAAATCATTATTTTTATTAAAAAGTACAAAAAAAGTAGGGATATATGCCCTACTTCATAAATTCAATTTAAATTATTTAATAACTTCTTTTAAATTCTTTGAAGGTTTGAAACCAACGGTCTTAGTTGCAGGAATTGTAATTTTGCTTCCATCAACTGGGGATGTTCCAACTCTTTCTTTTCTGTTCTTGAGAGTGAAAACACCAAAGTTTGAAACTTTTACTGAGTCACCTTTTTCAAGTGATTTTTGAATTTCATCAAATAATACATTGACTGCATGTTCTGCATCTTTTTTAGTTAAACCGACTTTTTCACTAACAATACAAACTAATTCAGCTTTATTCATATTTTTTTGTTCATCTCCTTATGCAATAAAAATATCATAATTAAAATGCATTTACAATACATTTTTCTCTAAAAAATATCGATTTTATCGATTTATTATCGACTTTTTATAGTGAGAACAATATATAAAACTATTTTCTTTTTCTTAGAACTAAATTGATTGGACTGCCTTCAAGTTCAAAAGAGTCTCTAATTTTATTTTCAAGATATCTTAAATAAGAAAAATGCATCCATTTTGGATCGTTTACAAATAATGCAATTGTTAAAGGTTTTGTACCTACTTGTTGAGCATAATAAATCTTAACTCTTCCACCATTAAAATCAGGGGTTTCATTCATCATTTGCGCTTCTTGAATAATTTCATTTAAAACAGCTGTTTTAATCTCAAAGTTGTATGATTCATAAACTCTATCAATTGCATCAAAAATTTTATTGATGTTCATCTTATTTACAGCGCTCGTAAAAATAATCGGAGCATAATCTAAGAATTTAAATTCTTTACGAATCTTATCAACAAATTCCCTTTGTTCTTCATTTGGATTTTTAATCAAATCCCATTTATTAACAACTATAATAATTGCTTTATGGCTTTCAATTGCATAACCAACTACATGCTTGTCTTGATCAATAATTCCTTTTTCAGCATCAATGACTAAAATTGCAATGTCGGAATTGTCAATTGCTCTTAAAGCTCTAATTGCTGCATATTTATCAATTGATTCATAAATTTTGCCACGTTTTTTTAAACCAGCAGTATCGATTGCAACATAATTTCTCCCGTTTCTAACAAAAGGAGTATCAATTGCATCTCTTGTTGTTCCTGATATCGAAGAAACAATTGTTCTTGTTTCGTTTAACATTGCATTGGTCAACGATGATTTTCCTACGTTTGGACGGCCAATTAAAGCAAATCTAATAGATTCTTCAACAACTTGGCTTTCTTCTTTTGGAAGTTTTTTAACGACTTCATCTAAAATATCACCAATACCAATACCATGAACTCCGCTTGTCGCAATTGGATCGCCTAAGCCTAGTGCATAAAATTCATAAGTGTTATTAATATGCTCAATACTATCAATTTTATTAACTGATAAAATCACAGGTTTTTTGGATTTATATAACATTGAGGCAACTAATTTATCATCATCTGTTAAACCAACTTTACCATCAACAACAAATAAAATAACGTCAGCTTCATCAATCGCCATTTGAGCTTGCATTCTAATTTGTTCTTGAAATGGCCTATTTTCAAGTTCGATTCCACCTGTATCTACGCACATAAAATCACGCGTGAGCCATGTTGCTTTCGCGTAAATTCTATCTCTGGTTACGCCTCTTTCTTCTTCAATAATTGACTTTTTTTCACCAATTATACGATTAAAGATTGTAGATTTTCCTACCGATGGTGAACCAACAATCGCAAGTAAACCTAGTGCCATTCTAGAAAATTCCTTTTTCTTTAAGAATATTTAACATTTTATCGATTACATCACTAATTTTCATATTAGTAGTATCAATTAAAATGCTATCACTTGCTTGCTTTAATGGTGCAAATTCTCTATGAGAATCAATATAATCTCTCTTTTTTAAATTATCTAAACATTCTTCTTTAGTTGTTTGAATGCCTTTTCCAAGATTTTCCATATATCTTCTTTCAGCTCTTTCATTAACATCAGCAATTTGAAAAAACTTAACAGAAGCATTTGGAAGAACGTAAGTACCAATGTCTCTGCCATCCATGATTACACTTCGATCATCAGCTAACTTTCTTTGAATCTCAACTAACCATAAACGCACATTTTTATATGTTGAAACATAACTTACATTATCAGCTACGTCATTATCCCTTACTCTTTCATTAACATCTTTCCCATCTAAAGTAATATGGTTATTTGCATCAAAATCAATTGTAATCTTGCCAATTAAAGCATCACATTCTTCTTCATTTTGTGGATCTAAACCACGCTCTAAAACGGCCAATGTATATGCTCTATACATTGCACCAGTATCAATATATGTAAAACCAAGACGTGTGGCCAAAATTTTAGCCATTGTTGATTTTCCACTCGCACTTGGTCCATCAATTGCTATACTAAATTTACTCATAATGTTTTACTCATCCATACAATTAACCAAATAAGTAGGCCTAAAACAACTGCGCCAATAACGCAATATAATATAGTTATAAGAACCTTTTTAGTTTGATAACTTCTAAAAATAGGGGCATCTTTAAATTGCTTCTTTCTACTGCTTGCACCATCATCAATATTCAATGCTTGAGTATCAATCATCTCATTATTGTTGATTGGAATAGTTGTAGTTGTACTGTATTCAACCCTATTTTTGCCTTTTTCTTTGTTTATAGAAGTAGTTCCAGGCATGTTTTTAATCTCTTCTCTTAATTCGCTATATTTAGCTACTCTTGTTGTTGCATCTTTCTCTTGTTTCATGTTTAATATGGTATCATTTTTTAGTTATTATTTAAATTGATATATTTAATATTTTGCTTAAAAATGATATATTACTTACGGAGGATTTTTTATGCCTATCAAAGTTAAAGTTGATGCTGATGCATGTGTCGGCTGTGGTCTCTGTGTTGGTAGCTTCCCAGAAACATTCGAATTCGATGAAAATGGAAAAGCAACTGTTCATGGCGATATTGAAGAAGCAGGAGCTGATGAAGCAATTGCTAGCTGCCCAGCAGGCGCTATTTCAAAATAGTAAATAATAAAAAGAGAGCCAAGAAATGGTTCTCTTTTTATTTTGTCTTTTTGCTTACTTTTTCTATCAAAAATCTCATTGGTTTATAAACAATCAATGTTGAAAAAACAACGATAGCATCTTTAATAAAGTTAAAAGGCAATAAAAATTCATAAGCAATTTTTATATCTGTAATACTTTTAATTGATGGATCAAATACTTGGAACATTCCAACAATCACATTTTCTCCATAAATAAAGCCATACATTGGAAAAATTGTATAAAGACCAACAATGCACGAAAAAACCAAGTTTGAAATAACTCCGACAGTTATCGCAATAATAACTCCAGAAAATGTTCTTTTCTTACTATAAATCAATGTTGCAGGAATAATAAATGCACAACCATATATAAAATCAGCTAAAACTCCAACACCTGCTGTTGCTGGAATATCAGTTATTAATTTAAATAAACACTTAATAATAATTAAGAAAAATGCGGTTGGTGTTCCATATGCAAATCCAGCCAATAAAACTGGTATCTCATCTAAATGAATTTTCAAAAAAGCAGGTGCAAATGGTAATGAAAATTGTAAACCAGGCACCATATATAAAATTATTGAAAGCCCGCCAAAAATTGCAATTCTTGAAATCAAATTTATAACACTTCTCGTTTTGTTTTCCATAATTAAAACTTAATTTTTCCCCTCTTAATCATCTTTTCGATTCGTTTTAATGCATTATTCTTCTTATCTTCAGAGTCAAATTTTAAGGTGATACCATTTTTGGTAACGATAAGATTTTCATTAACTTGCTTTTGATTTGAAATTGAAAAAACAAGTCTTTCAGTTTCTCTAACACTTAAATTATTTGTTAAAATTGCATTAACTACATAATCTATTTGCTCTTTTTTAAGTCGCGAAAATGCTTTAGCATGCCCATAACTAATTTCGCCATTTGAAATCATTTCTAAAATTCTGCGATCCAAATCAGAAAGCTTAATAATATTAGAAATTTGCGCAGGTGATTGTTTAAATAAAGCACATAATTCCTTGTTTTTATAACCAAAATGTTTCTTTAACTCGTTACAAAGATAAGCTTCTTCAACAACATGGTTGCCCTTTTTACCCCTAATATATGAAGACATAATAAGCAAGGTTTCTTCATCACTATAATTTTTAATTAAACAATCAATTGTAGAAATTTCATTCTTTAAAGCTGCATAAAACAATTCTCGTCCAAAAATTATTTCATATTTATTGTCAATAGGTCTAACTAAAATTGGTGAATAAAGACCATCCTTCACTGCGTTCTTATATTCATCTAATTTATCAGCATTAAAACTTACTTTTTTTAAATACCTTGAATCTTGTATATCTCCAACTGGGATTTTATGGACTGTTTCTTGAAGATATCCTGCTTCAAGATTCTTTAAAGCATCACTTCTGCTATACCTTTTTAAAAGCGTTTTTAAATTTGTCTTAACAATTTTTGGTTTGGTTTCTTTCATGATCAATTACCTCACGAGTTAATTGAAGATAAGCTAAACTTCCAGCACTTGTAGGTCTATATAAAATTGCAGGCATTCCCCTAGCACTAGCTTCACTTAAAGAGATATTCCTTGGTATCATTACATTGAATGTGGTTTCTCTAAATAAATTTCTAACTTGGCTAACAACTTCTTTGCCTATATTCGCATTTGGTTCATACATGGTTAATAAAAAACCTTCAATGACAAGTTCTTTGTTATAGGCGCCTTGAACCTTAGTAATGGTTCCTAAAATTTGTGCTAAACCTTCCATTGCAAAATATTCGCATTGAACCGGAACTAAAACACTAGATGCAGCAGTTAATGCATTTAAGCATAAAATACCTAAAGAAGGTGGACAATCTATGATAATGTAATCGTAATTTTTATTAATTTTTGCAATCATATTTTTTAAAACATAAAATGGTTGCAAACTTTTTTGAGTTATTTCACTTTCAAGGTTTGACAATTTTAAATTTGCAGGCAATAAATCAAGATTCTTCATCATTGTTTTTCTAATAATTTTATTTACATCAACATCTAAAATTAATGCATCAAAAACATTTTTATTTATTAAAGTAATATCGACTCCAAGGCCACGACTTGTATTGCCTTGAGGATCAAGATCAATCAAAAGAACACGCCTATCAAGAGATGCAAGTCCTGCGCTTAAGTTAATGGCTGTTGTAGTTTTTCCTACACCGCCTTTTTGATTTGCAATAGCTATAATTTTACTCATTACAATGGTCTCTTCTTTATTTGTGAAAAATTACGTGGAAACTTTTTATTAGTTTCTTTATCCTTCACTATTATTATATTAAATCTTCTTTCATTTGAAATAGGCAATTTTCGCTCTTGAACATCTAAAACTCTACATCCAAGCACTTTAAATGCATTCGTGCACCTAGAAATTTCTTCATTATATTTCTCACCTTTATATGCAACAAGAATTCCACCAATTTTCAAATATGGTATAGAAAGCTCCAGTAAAATTTGTAAATCGCTAACAGCTCTAGAAACAACAATATCGAAAGATTCTCTTTCGTTTTCACTTATATCTTCTGCCCTTTTTTCCAATACATTAACATTGTTTAGTTCAAGTTTTTCAATAGTATTCCTTAAAAAAACACACTTCTTGCTTGTCGTTTCAAGCAATGTAAAATTTGAATTTTCATATGTAATTGCTAAAGGCATTCCAGGAAAACCAGCACCACTCCCAATATCTAAAACTTTTTTATTATTAAAATCTACAACTTCTGTAGGCAATAAAGAGTCATAAAAATGTTTCTCATTAAAAGCGCTATCTTCAGTAATAGCTGTTAAATTAAATTTTTTGTTTTCTTCTAAAACAATAGCTTTATATAATTCAAATTTCTCTTTTTTATCCATTAAATCTTTTTATCTCTCTTTAAATATAATATAAGGGTCGTAATATCGGCAGGATTAACACCACTAATTCTACTTGCTTGACCAACAGTTTTTGGTTGAATTGCACTTAATTTTTGTCTCGCTTCAAGTGCAAGTCCATCCATATGCATATAGTCAATATCATCTTTCAACTTTACTTCTTCAAACTTTCTAAGCTTTAAAGCTTCTTTCTTTTGATCTTTGATATAACCTTCATACTTGACGCTAATTTCGAGTTCTTCTTCACCACTTAATGAAAGCTTCAAATCATCTGGTAAATCTAAATATTCTTTTAAGCGATTATATTTAACTCCGCTTCTTTTTAATAATTCACTTGCAGTTACACCATTATCAAGAGGTTCATACCCAAGTTCAAATAAATATTCATTAACTTTACTGGTTTTTCCTAAATGTATTTTATTTAAAATCTCAGTCAATTTCGAAATTTTTTCTCTCTTATCGACAAATTTTTCATATCTTTCTTCGGAAATCAACCCATATTTATAACCAAAATCAGTTAAACGCATATCAGCATTATCGCTTCTTAATAATAATCTATATTCAGCTCTACTTGACAATAATCTATAAGGTTCTTTTGTCCCTTTTGTGATTAAATCATCAATCATAACACCGATATATGCTTCATCTCTTTTCAAAACAAAAGGCTCTTCACCCTTTATATAGTTTCCTGCATTAATTCCAGCCATTAAGCCAAGTCCAGCAGCTTCTTCGTAACCGCTAGTTCCACAAATTTGACCAGCAATAAAAAGACCAGGCCATTTCTTAACCATTAATGAAACATCAAATTGGGTTGGATCTAATGCATCATACTCAATCGCATATGCATATTTTAAAATTTTTGCATTTTCTAAACCTGGCAAACTATGAACCATTAAATCTTGGATGTTTTCAGGCATGCTTGTTGAAAAACCTTGAAGATAAATACTGTTTGTATCATAACTTTCTGGTTCTAAAAATAATTGATGTCTTGGTTTATCTGCAAATCTCACAATCTTGTCTTCGATTGATGGGCAATATCTTGGACCAACACCTTCAACAAGGCCACCATACATTGCAGAATCTGTTAAATGTTCACGAATGATTTTATGAGTTTCAGGCGTGGTATAAATTAACCAGCATGGAATCTGATCTTTCACAGGTATGAATTTATTTGATTCATAACTGAAACCCTGGTCTTCAACATTGCCATATTGAATTTCACCCTTGCTAAAATCAATCGATTCTTTTGCGATACGTTGAGGAGTTCCAGTCTTTAATCTAATTAAAGTAATCCCCATCTTTCTTAGAGAATCGCTCAAACCAATAGAAGGTTGTTCTCCATCGGGACCACCCATAACTTTATTATGACCTCTTAAAATATCGCTATCCATATAAGTTCCAGTTGCCAAAATGACAGCTTTACTTTGAATTTCTTCACTGCCAATCTTGACACCTCTTACTATTTTATCATCGTGTAGCAAGTCAGTGACCATTCCTTCTTTTATATCGAGATTTTCAGTATTTTTAAGGTGCTCTTGTATAAAATGAGGATATCTTTTTTTATCAGCTTGAGCTCTTAAGCATTGGACCCCAGGACCTTTAGCAGTATTTAACATCTTCATTTGAAGATACTCATTGTCTGCTGCTTTTCCCATAAATCCACCTAAAGCATCAATTTCTCTAACAACAATTCCTTTAGCACTACCACCAATTGAAGGATTACATGGCATATTAGAAACCATTTTAAAATTTAAAGTAACAAGTAGGGTCTTTA
The DNA here is from genome assembly GCA_963626345.1 of Gemmiger formicilis. Classification (GTDB taxonomy): domain Bacteria; phylum Bacillota_I; class Bacilli_A; order RFN20; family CAG-826; genus Onthovivens. The sequence continues at coordinate 11,936 of CAVFXI010000026.1, forward strand.
AACCCCTATTTGCACATGAAAGAGAGGCCTCAACACCAGCGTGACCTCCTCCAACAACAATAACATCGTACTTTTCATTAAATTCTTTCTTCATGCTCAATAATCATAGTTTTTTCAAATCTGCATATCAATAATATTTTTACTTAAATCATGAGATTTACCTATCAATATACAAAAAATATGGAGCAAAACTGCTCCATATTCGAAAAAGAGAAAAACTAATTTATAATGGTAAGTCTTTTCTATCAAAAACAACAAACGACATTAAATATGTAATAACAAATATGCCTGCTAATCCAATTAATTTATACCAGTAAATAACATCTCCTGATAAAACAGCATTTGAATCGAATAAAGTCATAATTGTTAAATAGTTAAAGAAGTTCATGGCATCAATTCTAATGGCCCCTGGCATTGTTTTTGTTCCAAATAAACCTAAGATTGAACAAATATAGAAGAATATTGATAAACCTCCACCAAGTCCAATAGCATTAGTTGTCTTATTAAATAATGAACTTGAGAAGAAACAAATTCCTGAAATTGCAAGTGTAACAAGGTAATTTCCTAAACCAAACTTCAAAATATATTCGACTGTAATTGCAGTTTCAATATCAGCGCTACCAGCTAAGATACCAAAGTATCTCGTAAGCAATGCAATTCCTGTTAAAACAATTGCCATAACAGTTTCAGTGAAAACTAAATAAACTGCTTCTGTGAAAATATATGTATTTCTCTTAATTGGGGTAGAGAAAGTAAATGCTAATGATCCGTTTTCAACTTTCTTACAAACAAGATCATTACTTAACATAATTGTGTAACCCATTGGAATAAGTAAACAAGCAAGAGCAAAACCAATTCCGCCTAGAACAACTCCATATGTGTTCATTTCACCCATTTCACTTAATGATGTATGAACTTTATTTGGAAGTTGATCCATAATTCCTTTGCCTGCAATACTAGTAGCAATTAAACTTGCATCACTTGAAGAATAACCAGCATCAAGCTTTGTTTGATAGAGTTTTTTATAAGAAGCAATTGCACTCACCGAATATGAATCAATTAAATTCATCATTTCTTTACCACTATTACCGCCATCTTTGCTGACAATGTCATTTACATCAGTAATTGATGTTCCATATTTTTCGTTATAATCCTCAATCAATTGCTTTTTTGCTTTATTTGAAACATCAAGAATGACTCTATTTTCAATTTTGGAATCAATAATTTTTTCGCCATCAAAATAATCATTATGCTCGTCAGTTCTCGTAACAAAATCATTCATGAATGCTGTTAAATCATTCTTGATTTTTTCAACATCGTCTTTAGCATCTTCTTTAGCTTGTTTAATTTCTTCATCTGTGTAAGCTTCGCCAGTTAAGGCTTCTTTTCTCATTTTTTGTAATGTAGTTGCATCGGCTCCTAAACCACCATTAACTTTTATAAATTTATCAACATCATATTCTTTAACTTCAACTTCTTTATATATGACATTGCCATTTGAATCTTTTTCGCCAGAATCTTCCAAAGTAATTGGCCAACCTAATTCGCTAGTTTTATATTCAACTTCAAAATCTGGAAGATAACCATAATATGCATTTTCTTCTACAGTTGTAATTACTTTTTCGATAATTTCGTCCTTAATTACACCTTCTTTAAAAGTTGCATCATTAATCCATTTTTCTGAATTATTTAAGAATTCGGTCTCAATATTGCTTAATAAATAAATAGCATCTTCATCATCACTTAAAAGTTCACCAAGTTTAAATGCATATTTATAAGAAACCTCAGATTCATCTAAATTATTGATATAAACTTCATTAATTGCATTTGATAATAATGTCTTAACTTTAATTGTTGTTGAAGATTCTAAGCTATAATTTGATGCTATATATTCACTTAAAACTGATGGAACAACCATATACATCATCTCATTATAAGAAAGTGATTTATCTGTTTTATAAATTGTAAAATAGCCATTTATAACCCCAAGCATTAATTCTTTTTCTTCATCTTTAAGCTCTAGTTGACCAATGCTAGTATTTGCAATTTTCATAACTTCTTCATAAGCATAATCATCACTACTAGTTGCAGCATAATATTGACTATAAGCGCCTTGAAGTTGTGTAATGCTTGATTTTAACGTTTCATTGCCCACTAAATCAATATTGGTTCTTACAACTCCTTTTAAGGTTTCGATAGAATCATAAGTGGTTTCATAAGCAAGTGCACTATTATAATAGGAATTATAATAACTAATGCTTCCTGCTTTGATTGTTGTTTCATCGCCTGCTGAAGAAAAAAGATTTTTCATGGCTGTTGATGTTGCATTAATATTCAAAGTAGACAAAATTCCAACAACAACCGCTACAACTGCACCATTCGCAAGAGAAACACCAGCTAAAGCCTTGCCATTGCTTTTAAGAGATTCTCTAAATATAGCATGTGAAAAAAGGTGTGATTTTTTAGCTTTTTTATTTTTCAAATTATCTAATTCTGGAGGAAGCGCCATAACTTCTTCATTTATAACTTTTTGTTCCATAACTAACTCCTTTTGTTTATATTTTCATCAAAATATGTTTGTAATGAATAAGGTCTTTGAGTAAGAAATTTAAGCTCCTTATTCTTTAAATTTTTTAGCATTTCATCAACCGATTTAGACTCAATCCTAATAGTAACTTGGTTATATTTTGGTTGATCCTTAATAATTTGCTTTTTATAAAGTTCTGAGAACTTTTCATAATCGTTTTGATTGATGAATTCAATTTTATAATCTCTTAAAGTTCTATTTCTTATTTGATTGCAATCAACTAAACAAGAAATTTTGCCTTTATTGATAAAGACTACTCGATCACAAACTTTTTCAAGTTCTTCGATCGTATTACTTGTCATAATAATCGTTGTGCCCTTCTTTTTTTCATCACTGACTATATTTAAGAATTCATCTCTCATTAATGGATCAAGACCTGTAGTAGGTTCATCCATAATAAGAATTGGTGAACCTTTCATAAAGCTTGAAACAATGGATGTCTTTTGCTTCATCCCTTTTGACATTCTTCTTGGATAAGCTGATACATCAAGTTGCATTCTTTGAATAATTTCGCCAGCTTTTTCTTCATATGATTTATCAAGTGATGATAGTGATGCATAACTTTTCAAGAAAGCATTACCAGTTTTTAAATCTGGAAAATTTATTTCGCCAGGAATATAAGCGATATAGTTTTTTAATAAACTAGCATCTTTATAAGCATCATAATCATAAATTGATATCTTACCTTTAGTAGGTTTAATAAATCCCATGATTTCTCTTAAAAGTGTTGTTTTACCCGCACCATTTTCACCCATGATACCAATTGTTTCACCCTTGAAAATTTTTAAATTGATGTTGAAATTTCCTCGACCATGTCCATAGTCTTTTGTGATATTTTTAATATCAATAATCACTTCTTTTTTCATATTAAATACCTGCAAATTCCTTATCTTCTTTATAAAATTTCATAAAGTAATCTTCTAAGGTTTCTTTAATTTCTCTTAAATCAATAACCTTTTTATCGGCAAGTAAATTTACAAAGCCTGATACATTTGAATCTTCAATAGCAAATGTAATTTCTTTATGACCTTCATCTTTATCAATAATTTTATATTTTCGACTATTTGATTCGACAAACTCTTGATAAGATTTTTCATCTAATTTAACTTTATAAATCTTATGTGTATTGTGCTTTAAATCATCAGCAATAAAGGTTGAAACTATTTTTCCATCTTTAATAACTGCAATTCGATCACAACTTACATCAATTTCCCTAAAGATATGTGATGAAAGAAGAATTGTTTTTCCTCTTTTCTTTTCAAGTTTAACAAGTTCAATAAACTTATCTTGCATCTCTGGATCCAAACCACTTGATGGTTCATCCATAATAATAATGTCTGGATCTGACATAAAAGCGCAAACAATAACAAGTTTCCTTCGCATACCAATACTCATTTCCTTACAAAGTAAATTGGTATCTAATTCAAATTCTTTAATTAACCAATCAAGGAATGTTCTATCTTTAACATTCTTTAATTCCATCTGATTTTTAATGACATCTTTCCCTTTAAGTAATGGAGGAAGGGCCACTTCGCCAGGAATATATGAAACATTTTGCATAACATCATATCTATTTTTTAAAGTTGACTTCCCTTTTATTAAAGCTTCTCCACTATCTGGTTGAGTAAATCCCATTAACATACGAATAGTTGTTGATTTACCAGCGCCATTTGGTCCTAAATAACCGAAGCATTCACCTTCTTTTACTCCAATACTAACATCGAAAACTCCCCTACCATGCCCGAAATCTTTTGTTAGGTGGTTAATCTCAATTAAGTTTTCCATATATTGACCTCCTAATAAGAAATTGCACTCTTG
>CAVFXI010000027.1:0-11924 GCA_963626345.1 Gemmiger formicilis
AATTTTGACCTTTAACGATTGCTTCGTAAGCTCTCTTTCTACCAACTCTATCATCTGATTTAATGGTCATCATTTCTTGTAAAGTGTAAGCGGCGCCATAAGCTTCAAGGGCCCAAACTTCCATTTCACCAAATCTTTGACCACCATTTTGTGCCTTACCACCTAAAGGTTGTTGTGTAACCATTGCATATGGTCCAGTAGCACGTGCGTGTAATTTATCATCAACCATGTGGACAAGTTTAATCATATACATAACACCAACATTGATACGGCTATCAAATCTTTCGCCAGTTCTACCATCAATTAAGGTGTATTTACCATCTTTTGGCATCTTTGCTTCATCCATCATACTTAAAATTTCTTCATTAGAAATTCCATCGAAAACTGGAGTTGCAACTTTTAATCCGCCAAGTTTCTTACATGCCATACCTAAATGGACTTCAAGAACTTGACCAATATTCATACGTGAAGGAACACCTTGTGGGTTTAATAAGATATCAACTGGAGTTCCATCTGGTAAGAATGGCATATCACAAGCAGGTAAAATCTTTGAAATAACACCCTTGTTACCATGTCTTCCAGACATCTTATCACCTTCACTGATTTTTCTCTTTTGAACAATATAAACTCTAACTTTCATATTGACATCAGGAGCAAGTTCATCACCATCAGCTCTAGTGAAAACTTTAATATCTAAGACAGTTCCTGCACCACCATGTGGGACACGGAGTGAAGTATCTTTACCATCTTTTGATTTATCACCAAAGATAGCATCTAATAATTTTTGATCTGGAGATGGTTCAGTTGCACCACGTGGAGTGACTTTACCAACTAAAATATCTCCTTCTTTAACATCAGTTCCTGGAAGAACAATACCACGAGAATCAAGATGTGATTTTGCTTCTAATGAAGTATTTGGAACATCTGGGGTAATTAATTCTTCACCGTTTTTTGTATTTCTACATTCAACTTCATAAGATTCAATATGAAGAGTTGTATAAACATCATCTTTGACAAGTCTATCTGACATAATGACAGCATCTTCATAGTTGTAACCTTCAAAAGTCATGAATGCAATTGTTACGTTTTGACCTAAGGCTAAGTCACCATTTTCCATACTTGGACCATCAGCAATGATTTGTCCTTTCTTAACTTTATCTCCTTTTTTAACAATTGGAGTTTGGTTAATACATGTACCTTGGTTACTACCTTCAAATTTTGTTAAAACATAAGTTCTTTCACCATCTTTTTCTTGAACTTTGATGGTTTTTGCATCTTTATAAGTAACAGTTCCATCGCCAGCTGCAATTAATGCTAAACCACAATCATGAGCAATAGTATGTTCAAGACCTGTTCCAACAAATGGAGCATGTGGTCTAAGTAATGGTAAAGCTTGACGTTGCATGTTAGCACCCATAAGAGCACGAGTGTTATCATCGTTTTCAAGGAATGGAATACAAGCAGCAGCAACAGAAACGATTTGCATTGGAGATTCATCGATGAAATCAACATATTCTCTTTCAGCTAAAACGTTCTTTCCATTATAACGAGCAACGATTCTATCGCCATTTAATTCACCATTTTTAATATCATCACGAGTTGCTTGAGCAATAACGTGGTTATTTTCTTCATCAGCAGAAAGATAGACTGTATCTTCTAAAATCTTTCCGGTCTTCTTATCGATAACTCTATAAGGAGTCTTAATAAAACCATATTGGTCAACCTTAGCATATGTAGCAAGGTTATTAATTAAACCAATGTTTTGACCTTCAGGTGTTTCAATAGGACAAATACGTCCATAGTGAGTAAAGTGAACATCACGAACTTCCATACTTGCTCTATCACGAGTAAGACCACCAGGACCTAAAGCTGAAATTCTACGTTTATTTGCAAGTTCAGCAAGAGGGTTGGTTTGATCCATAAATTGTGATAATTGTGAACTTGCAAAGAATTCACGAATAGCAGTATTTACAGGTCTAACATTAACTAATGATTGTGGAGTTAATTCCTTAACTTCCATACCAGCAGTTGTTGACATTCTTTGTTGAACGTTTTTGGCCATTTTGGTAAGACCAATTCTGAATTGAGTTTGAATAAGTTCACCAACACAACGAATTCTACGATTGCTTAAGTGATCGATATCGTCAACATCACCAAATCCATCCATTAAATTAATAAAGTATGAGAAAATTGCAACAATATCACTAATTGTGACTCTTGCAACTGTTAAATTAAGATCGGTTCCGATAACATTACATTCTTTTTCACGCTTTTCATCAGCATAAACTTTAACTAAATTAACTCTACTATGATCATCAAGTTTAGTATTAACTTGTAATTCAAGAGTATGAGCGCCTTTTTCGAAGAATTCATCATCTTTTAAGGCATCAACCATTTCTTTAGTAAGTAAAGTGCCTTTCTTATATTTAACTTCACCATTTTCATCAGTTAAATTTTCAGCCAAAATACGACCTGGTAAACGATTGTAAATACCTAATTTATTAGCATATTTAAATCTACCAGCTCTTCCTAAATCATAACGCTTTGCATCAAAGAATTTTTGATATAAGAAAGTATGGACACCATCATCAGTAATTGGTTCGCCAGGTTTTAACTTTCTAAAAATTTCTTTTAAAGCGTTTAAAGATGATTTAATTTCAGTATCTTTTGATAATGAATTTCTAATGCTTTCTCTATCGCCAAAAAGACTGATAATATCGTTTTCATTAGCAAAACCTAAAGCCTTTAAAATAACTGTAGCAGGCATTTTTCTTTGTCTATCAATTCTAACCCACAAAAAGTCTTTAGCATCGCTTTCAAATTGTAACCAAGTTCCTCTAGTTGGAATTAAATCAGCTTCATAAATTGCTTTACCTGATTTAATATCACTTGTCTTACTTAAATAAGCACCTGGGGAACGAACAATTTGGCTAACAATGACTCTTTCTGCACCATTAACAATAAAGGTACCAGAATCAGTCATGATAGGGACATCGCCCATGAAAACTTCAGATTCTTTAACTTCACCTGATTGACTATCTTCAAGTGAAAGTGTCACTTTAAGTGGAGCACTATATGTTAAATCCCTTTTCTTACATTCTTCAAACGTATACTTAGGTTTCTCTAAATGGAAAGATCTATAGTTAATTGAAAGAGTTTCCGCATAGTTTTTAATTGGAAAAACATCTTTTAAAACTTCATCAATACCATTGCTTAAAAAGCTCTTATAGGATTCAGTTTGAATTTCGACAAGGTAAGGTAAAGGTAATTTACCACTAATCTTTGAAAAATTAATACGATCGTTATTAATTTTTGGATAATCTTTATAAGATATCATTTATCTCGCTCCTTTTTAAACAAATTACTTATTCATAATATATACATAATATCCACTTTTTCTCTCGACTAAATCGACACTTTTAAACAAAGTTTCAAGATACTTAGCGTGAGAAAGAGCTCCCTTATCTTTACGTATAACAATTACGAATTTCCCGTTTTGATTTAAATGCAAATATGCATCCTTATATATATTAAATAGCTTTTCTTTACCAATTCTTATTGGCGGATTAAAAACTATCCAATCAAAACTATCTTCTAGGCTATTAAAACCATCGGATAAAATCACTCTTGCATCAATACTGTTCATCTGTGAATTTTTTAAGGCTAGTTCAATACAACTAGAATTCACATCACTCATAACTAAATTTATATTTCTAAAGAAATACTTGAGCGTTATGCCAACTGGTCCATAACCACATCCTAAATCTAAGACATTACCTTCTATTTTTTGGGATAAAAGTGAATTAATAAGTATAAAGGATCCCTCATCAATTCTCTTTTTACTAAAAACGCCATTATTGCTTACTAGATGAAAATTATGTTCGTTAAATGAAAAATTAACGTCGTATTCGCTATTTTTTAATCCTTCATCGTGTAAAAAATAATGACTCATACCCCTCCTTAATAATAGGCAAAAACCTGCCACTACCCCTAATGGGTAAGGCAGGTTAAAATTTTCCGAAAAAACTATTTAATTTCGACTTCAGCACCAGCTTCAACTAAAGCTTTCTTGTGTTCTTCAGCTTCGACAGGTGAAATGTGTTCTTTGACTGGGCTTGGAGCAGCATCAACTAATTTCTTAGCATCCATTAAACCTAAACCAGTGATAGCTTGAACTGCTTTGATAACAGCAACTTTCTTATCACCAGCTGATTTTAAGATTAAGCTGACTTCGCTTGGTCCTTTCTTTGCTTCTTCTTCAGCAGGAGCAGCAACGCCACCAACTGGAGCAGCAGCTGAAACACCGAATTTTTCTTCGATTGCTTTAACTAATTCATTTAATTCAACAACACTCATTTCTTCAACTGCAGAAATGAATTCTTCTTTTGTTAATTTTGCCATTTTATTTTCCTCCGTTTATATTTCTTATAATGTAATTAACTTTTTTTGCAAATTATTAGTTTGCACTTGTTTCAGCCTTTGGTGCTTCTGCACTTGAAGCTGGAACTTTTTTAGCGACTTCGCTAAGAGAGTATGCAAGATTTCTCATTGGAGCTTGTAATACGCTTAATAACATAGAAACAAGTCCTTCTTTTGATGGTAATTGAGCAACTTCACTGATGTATTCACCAGTTGCGAATTTTCCATCGAGTAAACCGCCTTTAATCTTTAATCCTTCGTTTTGTTTTGAGAATTTACGAATAGCTTTTAAACTGCCATTTGTACCATCTTTACAGAAAAAGTACATGTTAGAGCCAGTTAATAATCCTTTAAGATCTTCTCCATATTCATCACCAACAGCACGGGTGACAAGAGTGTTCTTATAGACTACTGCTTTTGCGTCTAAACTACGTAAAGTCTTACGAAGTTCACTGATTTCCTTAACGGTAAGTTTGCCATATTCGCAAACAACGAAAGCACTAGATGCTTTAACGTTCTCAGAGACCTCTTGAACAACTTCTGTTTTCGCTTTTAAAACTTCTTTGTTCATTCTTTACCTCCTATTTTATTTATTAGGGGCTAATATACATGAGGATATAACAACTACCTCGGTAACATAATTAAACACAATCTGTGTCGTTACGGTCTATGGTATATAAAGCCAACTAAACTAATTTAATAAACAACTATTTTTGATCACTAACTGCAAGTTTGACACTTGGACCCATTGTTGTATGGATTGAACTATTGAAGATATATGTACCTTTAACAGCACTTGGTCTAACTTTAATGATTTGGTTAATGATAGTGTTGACGTTTTCTTCTAACTTTTCAGTATCGAACCCAACTTTACCAACAAGAATGTTAATATTTCCATCCTTATCAGCACGATATTCAACTTTACCAGCTTTTAATTCGCTGACCATTTTCTTAACATCTGGACCAACTGTACCAACTTTTGGGTTTGGCATTAAGCCTTTAGGACCTAAGACACGGCCTGCTTTACCAATTTCACCCATCATTTCTGGGGTAGCACACATGACATCAAATTCGAACCATCCACCAAGGACTTTTTCTAATAATTCTTTGCCACCTGCATAATCAGCACCAGCTGCTTTTGCATCTTCAACTTTTGAAGTAATGGCGCAAACTCTAACAGTTTTACCAGTACCATGTGGAAGAACAACAGTTCCTCTAATTTGTTGATCAGCTTGTCTTGTATCGATATTTAAGTGCATTGATAAACCAACACCACTTTCAAATTTTGTAACGCTTGTTTTCTTAACGAGTTCACATGCTTCGTGAACGGAATAAAGTTTCTTAGTATCGATTAACTTAAGAACTTCTTGATATTTTTTACCGTATTTTTTCATAAATTAACCTCAACTAGTCGATAACTTCGACTCCCATATTAACTGCACAACCTTCAATTGTTTTCATTGCAGCTTCGATATCATTAGCGTTTAAATCTGGCATCTTATATTCTGCAATTTCCTTAATTTGTGCCTTTGTAATCTTTCCAACTTTAGTTGTTTTTGGATTTGCACTTCCTTGTTGGATGCCAACAGCCTTCATAATTAATTCAGCAGTTGGAGTTGTCTTAATTTCCATTGAGTATGTTTTGTCTTCATACGCAGTGATAATTACTGGAACAGTTTGACCCTTACGATCAGCTGTCTTTGCGTTAAAATCTGTACAAAACTTTGGCATGACAACGCCTGCACTAGCAAGTTTTGGTCCTGGTTTAGCTTCGCCGCCAGGTAATTCCATCTTAACGACTTTTGCGATTTTCTTACTCACTTTCGTTTCCTCCTATAGTGATTAGTGGTTTTATGAAGTTTCGCAACTTCTTCCACCCAGTTATATTACATATAACTCGCATTTTCCGATATGCTATATAAAAATATCAAAAAAGCAAGAAAAAATCAACATGTTTTTCCTTGCTTTTTATAAAAAACTTTAAAACCACATGTGAACTTCAATTTTTCACATGTGGTTTCGACTTTTTCAATAATGATTTTCTTTCGACAATATCGATTATTTACCGAAAATCTTGACTATCTCGTTAAATTCGAGGTGGGCTGGAGTATGTCTTCCGAAGAAAACAATATCTACAGTAACACTTCCATTTTCAGTGTCAATATTTGTAATTTTACCTTCAACACCTTCAAATGTACCATTAATAATTTTGACTTCGTCGCCAATCTTGTATTGATCATACATTGATTTATCGACAATACCCATCTTCTTAAGAACGGTTTCCATTTCTCTTGCGCCAACTGGTGTAGGTTTTTGACCACCACCACTAGAACCGACAATACCAGTAACACCTTGGGTATTACGAACCATAAACCATGAATCATCAGTCATGATCATTTCAACGAAAATATATCCAGGATATAAGTTTCTAATTTTTGGTGGAACATCAACTAACTGACCAGTCTTTTTATCAAGTTTCTTCTTTGGTTTTCCATCTTTATCTAAAACAGGAATTTCTTCATTTGCAACAACAACTCTAAAAACTTTATCAGCTAAGTTCATAGACTGAATACGATTTATAATATTTTCAGCAACTTTATCTTCATGTGATGAATAAGTGGTAACAATATACCATTGCTTCTCGTTTAAATCTTTTTCTTCCATTTTATTTCCCTACTTTCTACTATCTAAGGCTTTCAAAAGCATTTCTAAGTTGAGTAATTAAAGTACCAGCAGCAGCATCTTCAATAGCTAAGAAAGTTGCAGCAAAAATAGTAATAATTAATACTGTAGCAACAGCTTTCCAAAATTCATCTTTTTTGATCCAACGAATTCTATGCGCTTCTTTAGCAACACCTTTAAAATATCTAACAATCTTTCCCATAACTTAATTACCTGCTTTCTTTATGAATCGTATGCTTATTGCAATGAGGACAATATTTTTTAATTTCTAAACGTTCAGTTGAATTTTCACTTTTCTTGGTAGTAGTATAGTTTCTACTTAAGCATTCAGAACAAATCAAAATAACTTTTTTCCTCATATGATTCATTATATCCTTTCTTTGGTAAATAAATATAAGAAATTATATTTCTTTTGTCAATATTAAAGTCGCTATTCTTCAAGAGGAGGTGGCGTCTCTTTTGATTCCTCATTATACTTAATCTTTTTAAGGAAATGTCTAATTTTACTGCTTCCAGTTTTAAATTTTCTTAGACATTTTGCATACTTCATTTTCGATATTCTTGAGATTTCAAGAAGACTATAAGATTGAGTTAGAAACTCAAAAATATATTTTTCTTCATCATCTAAAACTTTCGATGCTGGGCCTAAAATTATTGATGATAATTCCTTATCATCTATTCGTTTTTTATTTTCATCATGATCAAGTTCACAGATATAAAAATCGTTACTAAAATAATCATCTTCCTTACCATTTGAAGCTGCTTGTCTCTTGCGAGTTACACACTTTGCTCTTTTATGAATTGCCTTAACTCTTTTGTATAACGAACAATTAAAATATTGCAAAACATAAACACCAATATTTTCATCAAATTCAGTAAGCAATTGCATAAAGCAATATGTAAATTCTTCACGAACTTCCGCAATTGTTAAACCAACATCTCTAAACCTATACCACAATCTATACATATATCGATCTGTATGAGCTAATAAAGAATCATATAAATATCTTTGTGACGACTTATTTCCTTCTCTGCTTTCAACCAAGTATTTAATGGCAACCTTGTTGTTTTTCAAGTTGACAAAAAAACTTTTTTTCATCAAAATTTCCTCCTAATTTGTAAATTAAATTAAAACAACATTATCAGCTATTTTCTTGTGCTTAATTCGTATAAAACAATCGCACATGATACCGATGCATTAAGACAACTAACGTGTCCTTGCATAGGAATTTTAGTCATATAGTCACAATTTTTTCTTACAAGTCGCGAAATGCCATAGCCTTCGCTCCCAACAACAATCGCTAATGGACAATCTTTAGGAATAGATTTTAAGTCGCTAGTAGCCTCGCCAGCAAGACCAACTACCCAAAACTTGTTTTCTTTTAGTTTATCTATTGTTTGCGATAAATTCACAACTTCACAGCATTTGACGTAACTAATGGCGCCTGCAGAGGTCGTTGCAACTGTTGAGTTTAATGAAACACTATTATGTTTTTTATAAATAACCCCAGCTACACCAAAAACATCGCAACTTCTCAATATTGCTCCTAAGTTATGAGGATCGCTTAATTCATCAAGTATAACAATGATTGGATTTTTTTGATCCTTACAACTATCTAACAATTGCTCTAAAGAATAAGTTTTGTAATCTTTTACTTCTGCTACGCATCCTTGATTTCTTGTGCCAAATCTCTTAGAAAATTCATTCTTGGCTAGTCTAATTACTAGGACGTTTTTTTCTTTGGCTAATTTTATAATCCTATCGTTAGCAAAAGATTCACTTACATAAAGCTTCTTAACTCTATCGCATTGTAGCGATTCATAGATTGAGTTGTTTGATTCTAATTTAAACATAAATAAAATACCTTTTCGATACCCAAAATTGCAACTTCTTAAATTCGTTCGACCCCATCGTTAAAAATTCATTGAATTTTTTCAATTGTGAGAGGTGAAATTTCAGCTCTTATAGTATTTAATAACACTTCTGCCCTATTATGATCCCTTGTGCAAATGGAAAAAGTGATTCTTAAAACGCTTTCTCCTTTATATGTTGCAAGAGAAGTAGATATATCTTTTATAGTTAAACTTGACTCATCTGAAATTTCTAAAAGTTTAGGAATTGCATTGTTTTCCTTACTTACAATCATCATGATATTTATATTTTTTCTTGATGCAAAATCTTCAATCTTAACAAGGAAAGTTAAAACAATCCAAGAAAGAACAGTAACAATAATAGCAACAATTAACCAACCATATCCACAAGCCACCCCAATTGCCATCGACATCCATAAAGTCGCAGCTGTAGTTAATCCTTTAATTGATACACCATTATGAATAATAGTTCCAGCACCTAAAAAACCTGCTCCACCAACAACTCCCGCTGTAATACGAGCAGTATCATATTCTCCACCAAAATTATTTAATCCACCATAAACACTTATAACAGTTAATAAACAACACCCAAGACTAAATAATACGTGTGTTCTTAATCCGGCAGCATGCCCACTAACTTCTCTTTGATAGCCAATGCATCCACCTAAAATGATAGATAATAATAAACAAATAATAACTAAAAGAAAGTTACCATAAGCACCTAATCCATTAAAATAATCAACAATCATTCTATCGACTGTCATTCCACCATTTTGGGTTGCTAAAACTACTAAATTCATAACACTCTCCTAGATTATTCCTTTCTCAATTAAGGAATTTCTTAATTTATCACTTGTTTCGAAATCTTTATTCTTCTTAGCAGTTAAATATTCGCGATATAGATCCATATCTTCTTTTGAATATTCTTTAACTGTATTATGTAAACCTAAAATTTTTACCATGTCTTGCAATGTATAAAAATAATTTTCTAAAGAATGTAAATCTGCATCTGGTTTTCTTATTTCGATATTTGCAGATTTAATAACATCTAAAAGTTCAGTAATAGCATTTGGTAAATTAATATCATCAGCAAGAGCACCTAGAAATTTATCCATCAAGGATGATTTTCCATAGAGCGCACCATCATTTTGAGCAATTTTAAGATTTAATTGTTTCCAAACGTTTTCTAATTTTTGAAGAGTCAATTTAGTTTCGCTAACTGTTTCATCGGTGAAATTTAAAATTGATCTATATTGGCAATTCAAAAGCAATAATCTAATAGTATCAGCACCATATTCTTTGATTCCATCTTTTGCAAGAATAACATTGCCTAAAGATTTTGACATCTTTTCGCTATTGATATTCATCATTCCATTATGAATCCAATAATTTGCAATTGTATTATGGTTAGTTGCTTCAGCTTGAGCAATTTCGTTTTCATGATGTGGGAAAATTAAGTCATGACCTCCGCCATGAATATCAATTTTTCCACCAAATATTGTATCAATCATAACGCAACATTCAGTGTGCCAACCAGGTCTACCTTCACACCATTCAGTATGCCACTTAATTCCTTTGTCAGTCTTTTTCCATAATGCAAAATCATATGGATTGTGTTTTTTATCACTTGTTGCAATTCTTTTTCCTGCGTCAAGTTCATCTAATTTAATATTTGATAAACATCCATAGTTAGGAATGCTTGTTACATCAAAAAATACATCGCCATCTGCAACATAAGCAGAACCAATGTTAACTAAGTTTTCAATATATTTAATGATATATGGCATATATTCGGTAACTCTTGGATTTTTATATGCTTTTAAACAATTAAGTTCATCTAAGCAAGCTCTATAACTAGCAATATATCTATTTGCTATTTCTAATTCGCTTACTCCTTCTTCCATTGCTTTATTGATGATCTTATCATCGACATCTGTATAGTTACTTACATATTTAACATCATATCCAACATATTCTAAAAAACGAACAAGAGTATCAAAAATAACTACTGGTCTCATATTACCAATATGTGGTTCGTTATAAACTGTAGGTCCGCAGCAATAAATGCTTACCTCATTTTCTTTGATAGGTTTAAAAACCTGAATGCTATTTGTTAATGTATTATAAAATTTTATTTCCATGGCAAAAAGTATATCATAAATCGTTCATTTTATAAATAAAATGCGGTGAATAAACTTTATAAGACAATGTTTATTGCTTTAACTATACTTAAATAAAACTATTTCAATATTTTTGGTAAAATAAAACTAGAAGGGTTAGGGATCCGCATACGAAAATTAAAAGTTGTAATAATTCAAATATAGATGAAGAACTAATAATTGAATGGAGCAATAAATTTAAAAAAGTTTTTGAAGAGGAAATTGCACTATCAGATAAATTTAATTTTGATTTATTTGAAAGTAAGACAAAATTTACTATTATTTTTGCTGAAAAAAATCCATTTGGCACTTATAAAAAGATTGATATAGACACCCTTAATCAAAAAATTAAAAAGGAATTTCCAAATGCTAAAGACTATTTCTATGAACAATTTAATAATCGTGAAATCCATATGATTAATAGACTGAATTCTAAAGAATTATTAATGAATGGAACTTCTATAAATTATGAAGAGGTGTGTCAATGCATAGATAAGTTAGTAGATGAATCTAAAGTAACAAAATACGATTTAAGTATTGTTGTTAGTATACCTGCTTTGAAATTTATTCAAATATTCTTATATGATAAATCTATAAAGATATTCTCTGATGAAAATCATATTGATATATTAAAGGCCTATGAGATAGCCTACGTAGAATCTTTGTTTGAACATTATTACAAAATATTTATTGATTATTTTAATCCAAAAAAGAAATATGTTGCATTAACTCCCCATAAATCTTATTACAAAATAGCACATGAATCTTTAAAATATTATTTTTTATACAAAT
>CAVFXI010000028.1:0-11765 GCA_963626345.1 Gemmiger formicilis
TGGATGTTGTTCATAATGAAAAAATGAAATTTGTTGTTATGGCTTTTGATGAAGGAACTGGTCTTTCAGAGCATGCTGCTCCTGGCGAAGCAATTATATTTGCTTTGGATGGCGAAGGAGTCATTGGCTATGAAGGAAAAGATCATCCAATAAAAGCTGGTGAAAATTTCCATTTTGCTAAAGGTGGATTACATAGTGTAAAAGCAACAAAAAAATTTAAAATGGCTTTGCTATTAACGCTTGAATAGTTATTAAAAGAATAAAAAAGCTTGTTCCAATCGGAACAAGCTTATTTTTTTTAAAATATTAATAACCTTTCTTACCTAAAAGGTGGAACATATTCTTTTTATAAATTTCAACACCTGGTTGATTGAATGGGTTAACACCAAGCATATAAGCGCTCATAGCACAAGCGTTCATAAAGAAACTCATGAAGTGACCTAATGTTTTAGCATCCAACTTATCTAAAGTTAAGGTGATATTTGGAACATCCCCAACTTCACAGTGAGCTTTTAATGTTCCTTGATAAGCTTTATGATTAACGAAACTTAATTCTCTATCAGCTAAATAATTTAATCCGTCTAAGTCTTCTTTATCTTCAGGAATCGTAATATCATCGCTTGGATTATCGACATAAATAACAGTTTCAAATAAAACTTTGCTACCATCTTGAATAAATTGACCCATTGAATGGAGATCAGTTGTAAATACTGCGCTAGCAGCAAGTAAAGCCTTACTTGTTTTACCTTCGGATTCATCAAATAATTGTTTCCACCATTCAATTAACATCTTATATTGTTGTTCATAACTAACAAGCATTTCAGTTGAATAACCCATGTGATATAGATGGTTACGTTGGCAAGCGTATTTATAAGCTTCATTTGTGAAAACATCAGGATTATCGTATTCTCTTTGACCTTCAAAGAAGCCAGCTAAGAAATCTTTAATATCAATTCCTGCACATGCAATTGGGAATAAACCAACAGCAGTGATAACACTAAATCTTCCGCCAATATCATTTGGAAGGACATATGTTTCATACCCTTCTTTATTAGCTAAAGTTCTTAAAGCACCTTTTTCTTTATCAGTAACTGCAACAATTCTATCTCGTGCGCTTTCTTTACCAAATCTCTTTTCCAAATCTTCACGTAATAATCTAAAACCAATAGATGTTTCAGTTGTCGTACCTGATTTTGATATGACGCATACGCAATAATTGCGTTTTTGGAGATATTTCATAGTTTGTGAAACGTATTCAGGACCTAAAGTATTTCCTAAGAAAACAATTTCCATTTTATCTAAAGAATGTAAGCCATTAAGAGCTTCAATAGCTGCTCTAGCTCCTAAATAACTGCCACCGATACCACATACAACAAGCGTGTCATATTTTTTGCGACAATCTTCTGCTTTCTTTATAATTCTTTCAAGTTCTTCGCGATCATAATGTAATTCATAATCTACCCAACCTAAAAAATCATTTCCTAATCCAGTTTTTTCTCTAATCATTTCATGAATGGTTCTAACTCTTTCTTGATAATCAAGAAGATTAGCTAATTTACTTGGCTTAATGTAATCAAATCCAACCTTAATCATGTTTTTTATTCCCTCTTTCTCTTTCTAACTCAGCCTCAATCATTTGTGGTAGTGCTTTATCAAGTTTTGAAAAATCTATATTTCTAATCGATTGACGAACACTATCAGATCGATAATGAGACTTTAAGTTATTAACATCATTTGGTAAATCTCTAGTAGAAACAGTTAAATATTTAGTTTCTTGGTCAATAGTTTTTACCGCGACCATAATTTTATCCCCAATTTCAAAGTAATTAAATATATTTGATATAAATTTACCTGAAATTTCACTTATATGAAGAAGACCAACATATCCGTTTTCAAATGAAAGGAATACCCCATATTTTTTGATGGAAGTAACAATTCCTTCGATTACATCGCCTACTTTTAATTCATTCATATTTTTAACCTTCTATAATCCTTTTAATCATAAATAAATCATCGATAGTGGTGATTTTAAAATTTAATCTATCTCCTAAAACCAAGTTAACTTCGTGTCCGCTTTTTTTGACTAAAACACTATCGTCATTAATATTAGGCCATTTTTCATTTATTGCACTAAGATGTGCATCATAAAGTAAATTAAAATTGAATCCTTGAGGGGTTTGAATAGAAAATGTTTCAGTTCTTGTACGATATCCATCAATTGTTTTTAAATCTTTTGAAGTGCAAATCGAATCGTAAATTGGATAATAGGTAGTAACTGCCTCACATGCTTTTAATTTGTCTATAACAGAATCCAATACTTTTGTTGTAAGTAGTGGTCTAGCTGCATCATGAATAATGACATTAATGAATGAAGTATCTTCTTCATGTTTTTTAATATAATCAAGTGCTAAAAATGAAGAATCCTGCCTGTTAAACCCACCTTTGACAACATTAATTTCTTTCGTGGTTTTATAATTTAAAATTTTAGTTTTTACAAAATCTAGATATTCTTCATTTGTAACTAATAATATTTTTGAAATACTAGGATTTTTTAAAAAGATTTCAAAAGAATAAAGAAAAACCTCTTTATCAGCAATTACAAAGTATTGCTTTGGTAAAGAAGTAGAAGTTCTTAAACTATCACCGCCTAATAAAATAACCCCGTAATTCATAATTTACACACTTTTCTTTTGTAGATTTGTATTGTATTTATCGGAGAATTCTTGTTGAATTGCGATACTATCGATTGTTAATTGGACAATTTTTTCAAGGTCCTTATTTTCACTATAATCAGCCTTGCAAACAAAGTTTACACGGTTTTCATCAAGAAGATTTTCGACTTTTTCTTTATCGTTTGGGTTGCTATAAACTGCAATAGCTGTTCCGCCATTGTTTTTTGTTAAAATCATAATTGGAACATCGGTTAATCCATCACCAAAATAAATCATATTTCTATATGGAATTTTTCTAACCAAAGTCTTTTCATTGACTTTTTGATCCTCGTAATTTTTAGTTACGCCTTTGCTAATTTTAAAGAAGCATTGAGTTTTTTGAGTGTAATTAATCATGAATTTAGGCCATGTTGCTTCTTTAGTATCTTTATCAAAATAAAATTCACAACCAAAAATATGTTTAAATTCCTTAGCAATTGCCGTTCCATCAATGATTTCACGATTGCCACTAGAAATTAAATAATGTTCACATTTAAAACCTTTACTTTTTGCGTACGCATTAATTCTATCAAACCAAGTTAGAACGCCTTTAAAGAAATCAACATTCTTACCTTGTGATTTTAAGTAATTGTATGTTAATTTAATGCCTTTCTTTTTACATTCTTCAATCATGACATACATGTACCCTAAAATTCTATCAGTGTCATATTTTTCGCAATAGTCGTTAGTTTTTTTCCAAAATTCTTTTGGGGTCATTCCTAAATTAGGGATGAAACTAAAGTTTTGCATGTCTTGCGTTGCAAGTGTACGATCAAAGTCGTACATTAAAGCTATAATTTTCTTTTCCATATCGCAAAAATTATATCAAAATGAGTATATATAGTCAAAAGACTATATATTTTTTAAAAAACGTATATAATTTTGCATATGAATATATCAGTTATCGAAAGTGTTTGGTTAGCAGTTATAGCTTTATTTTTACTCTTAGTTTACGTTGTTTATGTTTCTATATCTTTTTTCTTTATGAAGTCATTTAAGAAAAAGATTGATACAAGTTCTGAAACAATTAATGTTTTGATTTATCAAAAAATCCAAAGTTTATATGAATGTTCTGATATTCTAATGAAACTTGGTTATGATAATCCAAAATTATTAGAATTTATGAAAGATAATAAGATAAAAAAATATGAAAAAGTTGAACCAAAAGAATTTGATAAATTTTTTAGTGGTACTGAGAAACTATATGCAGTAGTAAAAAGTGTTTGTGTAAATTTAAAAGCTATTGATGACACAAAGGAATTAGTTAACCTTTTAAAAACAATTGATGAATTAAATACTAAATATTTTGAATCAATTCAGTTATTTAACACATATGTTGTTGGTTTTAATTATTGGCGTAATCTTTTCTTTACTAAATGGGTAAAGGTTTTATTTAGAAAAGATGAGATTGATACCATTTAATAAAAATAGATTGGAGTTTTTATGAAATTTGAAGAATTAAAGGCTGTAAAGCCAAATGAAAAGAAAATTATTGGACAAATGCAAGCTTTAACTGAGGAATTAAAGAATGCAAAAAGTGCTCAAGAAGCTATTAAAGTTATCCAAAAATCATTTAAGTTAAGCGATAATCTTGATACTAATTTTACGGTTATATCTATTCGTCATTCTATTGATATGAATGATAAGAAGATTTCAGAATTAAGTGATATTTGTGATGAAGTTGGTCCAAAATTAAGTGAATACAGTGTTGCATTTGATAAGGCAATTATGGAATCGCCATTCAAGGAAGATTTAGTCAAGAAATTTGGAGAAACTTTCTTTAAACGTATTGAAAATGGATTTAAGATTTTTGATCCAAAAATTATTCCTGACAAAATTAAAGAAAATCAACTTGTCAACGAATATCAAAAAATTATTTCTGGAGCAAAAATTGAATTTAGAGGTGAAACATACAATTTATCAAGTATTGGAAAATTCATGTCTGATGTTGATAGGAATACAAGAATTGAAGCGGCTAAAGCATATTATGGCTATTTAGAACAAAACGATGCTGAGCTTGGAAGAATATATGATGAACTCGTTAAAGTTAGAGATAAAATTGCAAAAACTTTAGGTTTTAAAAATGCTATTGAATATCAATATCTTGCGCTTGGAAGAATGGATTATGATGAAAAAATGGTTAAAGAATATCGTGATCAAATCTATGAAGAAGTTGTTCCAATTGCAGTTAAATTAAGAAAAAGACAAGCAAAGAGAATTGGAATTAAAAAACCATTATTTGTTGATTATAATCTTGAATTCTTATCAGGAAATGCAAAGCCATGCGGAGATAGCAAATATTTATGCGAATGTGCTTCTAAAATGTATCATGAAATGTCTCCATTAACAGGTGATTTCTTTGATAAGATGGTTGAAGATCATCTTATGGATTTAGATGCAAAACCAGGAAAAATGACTGGTGGTTATATGACATATATTCCAAAACTTAAAATGCCATTCATTTTCTCAAATTCAAATGGTACTGCAGCTGATGTAGATACATTAACACATGAATTTGGTCATAGTTTCCAAGGATGGCTTGGTAGCAAAATTAAAGTACCAGGAGAAAGAATGCCAACTCTTGAAGCATGCGAAATCGATAGTATGTCCATGGAATTCTTTGCAGAACCATGGATGGAACTCTTCTTTAAAGATGATGCAGATAAATATAGATTTGCACATTTAGCTAGTGCATTTACTTTCTTACCATACGGATCTGAAGTTGACGAATTCCAACACTGGGTCTATGAAAACCCAAATGTGACACACGAAGAACGTTGCAAAAAATGGGCTGAAATTGATGCAAAATATAGACCAGATTATAATTATAAAGGATTTGAATATGCTCAAGGGCATCTTTGGATGAGACAGGCTCATATTTATCAAACTCCATTCTATTATATTGATTATACATTAGCTCAAGTCTTAGCTTTAGAATTTAAAGATGAAATGGATAAGAATAGAGAAAAAGCTTGGAATAAATATGTTAAATTGTTAAAGATGGGTGGAAAATATCCATTCTTAGAATTACTTAAGAAAGCACATCTTAAAAACCCATTTGTCCCAGGAACAATTCGTAAAATTGTCAGACCTCAAATTAAGGTCTTAAATAGTTACGATGATTCAAAAATGTAATCAATAAAATTGGTTGTTCAATTATGAACAACCTTTTTTAATGGCTAGATGCATATTTTTTCATTTGTGAAAACATGCTAAATAATAGGCGGAGTTTAAGTTTCATATATGATTTTCATTAAAAAAGGCTTTAACTTAATCGTTAAAGCCGATTTTATTGGTAAGACCTTCCATTAGTTACCAGGTTTCCCGTTATCTCCACCAGGTCCTGAATTACCACCGTCTCCAGGTCTATTACCACCATCTCCTGGATTGCCTCCTGGATTTCCGCCAGGTTGACCGCCACCACCTTGGTTATTACCAGAACCATAACTTGTAAGTCCTG
The DNA here is from genome assembly GCA_963626345.1 of Gemmiger formicilis. GTDB lineage: Bacteria > Bacillota_I > Bacilli_A > RFN20 > CAG-826 > Onthovivens. Next base: position 6,172 of record CAVFXI010000028.1, read on the forward strand.
ATTTAACTTCTATTGTAAGAATTTCACTACCATCAGTTGATACATTTTCACCAACATAGAAGTTATTTTTAAATGTAGCAGTGGACTTTGCTCCTTTTAATATAGTGGCAGTTTTTCCAGTTACAACTTTTGAACCGCCAACAATTACGTTCATGCTCGAATAAGCTTTTGGAAGAATTGCTGAATATTCATAATCATCGAATAAAACTGTAATCATATCGTTTGCAGAATAACTTCCTAGATTTAAACTAAGCACATTCATCTTATCAGTGTTAGGGGTTTCAATCATCCCAGTTTGAGAAAAAGCAAATAGATCGCCACTGATATAATTAAATGTTTTATCGAAATCTAGGGAGCTATCACCGCCACTAGATGGACCAAAGACGAATAAATTTCCTCCGTCTAATGTAATGCTACCATTTGAATCAACACCATCTGTTCCTGAGTTAATAACAACAGTTGAATAGGAATAGAAGTTCATTGAAACATCTGAAACAGTATCGCTTGAGGCATTGATTCCATCATCGCTACTAACAATATAAGTGTAGCCATCATAGAAATTAATATAAGCGCCTTGGATACCTTCGAAAGCATTAAAGATTGTGATTTTGAAGGAATCATGATTTTCTGTATTTCCTTCAGCACCAATATTCAATGTTTGTTCAGAATTGATAGCTTGGTCTAAAGTGTAGAATCTGAATTCGCCATCTATGAGATCCACTTGTGTATCGCTTGCAATTGAATCATCATCGGTGGAGAAGTAATAGTCGCCGCCATCAATGGTGACTTTACCTTCAGATTTAACACCTTTACATTTTTGATTAAGATAATATCTCGTGTTATAACGAGTCATTTCATCTTCTCCAACTTTTTTATAATATGATCCATCAACAACATATCGTGAATCATCATATAATGTTCCATCAGTATCATCAGATGAGTTATATTTAACAAAATCACCATGAGTTACTATGTGAGCATTTGTGTTTTTGATTGTGACATCAGTTAATGCATCAACGCCATCACCATGAGTATCAAAATTGATTGTTGAATCCTCAATAGTTAATCCGCCTTCTTTAGAGTGAATAGCATCTTTTAATGATATGAGCGTTAGTTTTGCATTTGTGATTTCAACTCCAGCTTTAGAATTTAAAGCGTGCGAATTACTATTTGTAACTATTAAATGTGTATTTTCAATATTGAGTCCTTTTGCTGCTTGAATAGCAACACCTGAATCAATTGTATCTGTACTTAAACCATTTCCAGAAACATATAAGTATCCTTCACCGGTAATGTTAAGTGGTACTTTTTTAACAATAATTGCAGCCTCTAAAGTATTATTTTCTGAATCGGCAATTGTATTTTTTGTAGCACTTGGAATATAAATCTCAATTGATTTTGCTCCTTTAACTTCAATTGGAGCATCAGTTAATGATGTTAATGTTAAATTATTTAAAATTAATTTTATATCCTCTTCTGAATCAACAACTACACGTGCATCTTCGTTTGTTCCAGTAATGACATAAGTACCGCCATCACTGATTTTATATTGACCAGTTGCCTCAATTGTAGAAACATCAATAGTGTTATTTTCATCTTCTTCAATATCTTCTTCAGTTTGATCATCGAAATCTTTTTCAATATCGATTTCATCTTCTTCTTCAGTTTTTTCTTCTTCATTATCGTAAGATATATTAGAATCTGTATCTGTTTTATCAGTAGTATTGTCCTTGTTGTCAGTATTATTTCCAGAATCAGTCGATGTTGAATTACATCCAACTAATAATATAAGTGGTAATAAACAAAGTAATAATTTTTTCTTTTTCATAAGTTTATCCTCCTTGGATGGTTGTATTATAGGAAGCGAAACTTAAATGAACCTTAAAAGAAATTATTTTTTTAAAATTATTTCAAAATAAATACTTTTATTATTGTCTTTTAAATATGTTTTGATTTCGCCATTATGTTCTTTAACGATTGCTTGAGCAATAGAAAGGCCAATACCAAAACCACTTCTTGATTTACTTCTTGATTCATCAAGCGTGTAGAAACGATCAAAGCAATATTTTAATTTTTCTTCATCTACATCTTCGACACTATTTGAAAAAATTAGAACTACTTTTTTCTTATTATCCTTTAAAGAAATATCAATCCAACCATCTTTACTTACATACTTAAAGGCATTATCTAAAAATATACCATATAATTTTAAAATTAAGCTTTCATCGCCATCATAAATAATATTTTCAGGAACATCGTATGTAAATTTAATATTGTTGTCGATCGAAAGAGATTCATATGATTCAATAGCTTCTAAAAGTGAATCTGACATATTGAATTTTTCTTTTTTAGTATTTCCATTTAATTCTTCTATTTTATTTAATGAAACCATTTCATTAATAAGGTTTCTCATGCGACTTATTTGTTCTTGAGATGAATTAACCCATTTATTGTTTTCGTTTTCACTTTCTAAAACATCTAAATTTGCACTAATAATTGCAAGAGGTGTTTTTAATTCGTGAGAAGCATCAGTTAAGAACCTTCTTTGAGATTCATAATTTTTTTCGTATGGTCTAATAACTTTTTTAGAAAATAAGAAACTAAAAGTTGTAATTAAAATAAAAGCAGATAAACAAATAGAAGTAGAAACGATATAAGTAGAATTAAGTGCTTCTTTTTCGCTTCTTGCATCTAAAACAACTGCAGTATTATTGTTTTTATAAAAATAAAAATAATTGTAGAAACCATCATTTTTGTTTCCTTTAAAAATATTGTTGGAAAGAGTTGATAATTCGTTTTGATTTAAAGGAAACATGTTGTTTCTATAATATGTGTATGAATTATTATCTAAAGTTATAAAAAAGAATCTTTTCAGAAGGTTTTCGTTATTTTTATCGTTTGGACCATCATTTTTTTCTTGTTCTTCTAATGGATATTTTAGAGCAACAACCGCATCTTCTTTTAGTCTTGAAGTGGTTTTAAAATATAAAATTGTATTTAAACTAAGACCAATAACAAAAAGAGTTACAAATGAAATTGTACTTGTTAGTAAAGTAAATTTAAGTCGTAACTTTTTAAACATTTTTCTTCTCCAATTTATATCCTAAACCTCTTACAGCCTTTATTGAAAGAGGACAATTTAATTCAACTAACTTTTTCCTTAGATTCGAAACAAAGACCCACACTGATGAAATGTCACTATATGAATCGCTACTCCATGCTTCTTGTAAAATTTTATCTGCACTATAAAGAGCTTCAGGATTTCTTAAGAATAATTCCATTATTTGATATTCTTTGTTTGATAGTGGAGAAGATTTTCCATTATATATTAATGAACAACTTTGAGAATCTAATGATAAACCTTCAAATTCTAAATTTGTTTTTGTAATGCCATCTTTTCTTTTAATCAATGCTTTAATTCTTGCTAAAAGTTCTTTAGCTGAAAATGGTTTTGGTAAATAATCATCTCCGCCTAAATCAAAACCTTTAACACGATCATCAACATCAGCTTTAGCACTTAAAAATATTACTGGAGTATTGTCATTATTTGCTCTTATTCTTTTTATAACTTCATATCCATCAAGTTTAGGCATCATTATATCTAACAAAAGGCAGTCGAAATGTTCGTAATTTATATATTTTAAAGCTTCTTCGCCATCATAAGCGACATCAACTATATAGTGATTGTTTTCTAAAATTTCTTTATAGGCTTTTACAAAATCTTTTTCATCATCAACAAGTAATAATCTCATAATTCACTACCTTTCGAAATTATTTTATATTATATTCCTTAAATGAACCTTAAAATTTAAAGTTGTTTTAAATTATTTTATAAATTTCTTTTTTAATTGCTTATTTAAGAAATAAAGAAGTAGTGTTAATAAATATGCGCCAACAAAGAAGCCTATAAAAATAAGGGCAACATGCAAGAAACTTCCATTTCCTAATAAACCATACCAATCATATGTTTTAACTTCCCCAAATTCGCTTGAAACCCAATGAGTAAAAAAGTTTAAAATATAGAAAATTCCATATGAAAGTATTGGTAATACTCCAAAAGGAACATGTTTGATTTCTAAATTGCAATCATGTTCTATAAATAGGAAATTAAGAATAGATAAAACCGGGATAATTAGGTGAAAGAATAAGTTAGCACCTTTAAACATTGTGAAATAACTACCACCTGTAATTGCGTCTCTTGGTGCAAGCATTGTTACAACGACTAAAAATGTAATAAAAACACTTGTTGCACCTGATAAATATAAGATTTCAACTGATAAAGGCATCTTTTTATCGTTTTTAGAAATCATCATTATTCTATATATAGCATTAATTAAAGCAATTAACCCCATATATAAATTTGAAAGAACGGTAAAATATTTAAGTGAACCTAATCCTTCAGAAGAAAGGGTGATGGATCCATCTCCAATCATCATATAAATCCAAGAAGAAAATGCTGCTACAAAGATAAATAAGTTTAAAACTAGTGAAATAATATTTCTTTTTTTCTGATCCATAACCACAACCTCTATTTTAAGTAATTATAAAACCGACAAACGACTGGTTCTACTTTTATTTTTTCAAATGATGAGTGTATCATTATGATATGAAATTTATATCATTTAATGTTAATGGAATTAGAGCCATTTTAAAGAAATCTTTTAAGGATGATTTTGATAAATTAAATGCAGATATTTTTGCAATTCAAGAAACAAAATATACTGAAGATTTGCATTTAGATTTTCCATTTATGCCTGAAGGATACAATGTTTATTGGACTAACAGCAAAGAGAAAAAAGGTTATTCTGGCGTTGCTGTTTTTTCGCGTATTGAACCTATTTCAATTCATTATGGATTGGATGATGGGAAATATGATGAAGAAGGAAGAGTCATAACATTAGAATTTAATAATTTCTATTTTGTTGCTTGTTATGTCCCTAATAGTGGTGAAGATTTAGTTAGACTAGAGTTTAGGATGACTTTTGAGGAAGATTTGAAAGCATATTTAAAGAAAATAGATGCTATTAAACCGGTTATTTATTGTGGCGACCTAAATGTAGCGCATGAAGAAATAGATATTAAAAATCCAAAAACCAATACAATGAACGCAGGTTTTACTAAAGAAGAAAGAGAAAAAATGACTGAACTTCTTTCGTGCGGTTTTGTTGATACATTCCGTGAATTACATAAGGAAACTGTTAAATATTCATGGTGGAGTTATATGTTTAATTCGAGAGCTAGAAATGCAGGGTGGAGAATAGATTATTTTTTAGTATCGCAAAGAATATTTGATAAAGTAAAGAATGCAGAAATACATAATGAGATCATGGGTTCAGACCATTGTCCTGTTGAATTGGATGTTGATTTATGAAAATTTTAATCACTGCATTTGGATCATTTTTAAAAAACAACATCAATTCCTCATTGGAATGCATGAATGAACTACCATCTTCCATAGATGAAGCAGAGATTTTCAAGTATGAGCTTCCTGTTAGTTACATTGGTGCACGAATGAAATTATTGGCATTAATAGAAGAAAAAGATCCGGATTTGGTTATCTCTCTAGGACTTGCTGCTAGTAGGGATTATATATC
>CAVFXI010000028.1:12297-19400 GCA_963626345.1 Gemmiger formicilis
TTTTCATGTTTTAGCATCATTCTTCTTATGCTTGTTCTAGCAACGATATGATTATTAAAAAATATGAAATCACTATCTTTTTCTGGTTTAACAGATTGTTTCCATTTATTTAGTTCTTTAACTAAAAATGTTGGAAGGTCAACAGAAGCTTTACTGCTTTTTGTTTTTGGTGAAGAAATAACGCCATCTCTATCAACTGATTTATTTATAAAAACAGAGTGGTTATTAAAGTCAATATCTTCCCATGTTAAAGCGTTTATTTCCCCCATTCTTAACGCGCCCCAATATGTTAATAAAAAATAATATTTCCATTTTTGATCTTTTTTATCAAATGTTTTAATAAACGAATCAAATTGTTCATTTGTCCAAAAACAAAGTTTTGATGATATTTCTTTATCTTTTCTAATTGATCTTAGACACTTTATTAGTTTTTCTGAAGTAACGAAGTCTAAATATTCATTTTCTTCAGCAAACGTTAATAATCTTCTAGTTGTCGAAAATATTAAATTTTTCCTACTTACAGATACTTCTAAACTTGAGACATATTTTCTAAATTCTGACATTTCATCAATTGTGAATCCATTTACTGCTTTATCTTCTTTGCAAAAAAAGTTAAGAAAATACTTATTAATTACAGTAACTCTTTCTTCATAAGTTAGTTTCTTATATGTAAGTTTCATTTCTTCCAAATAGAGTCTAGCGAGTTCCCCGATTTTTATTTTTTCTCTTTTCATCCTAAATACCTCCGTATGTAATTGAATATTTTGACACTAAATTATTTTTTATTTGCTATCTTTTTTTAGTTTTTAATTTATTAATTAAAAAATGTATTGAGAAAAACAAATTTTTCTCTACAATTATTTTGTATCGCAAAAAAGGAGGACAGAATGAAAAAGGGTTTAGAAAAAGCATTATTAATAATTCTTGGTGTTTTTGGAGTTGCAACTATGATTACCCCTGCTTTTAGGGCATTAAATAGTTCTTCAACTAGTAAAATCTGGACTTATTCTTTATATATAAGAATATTTGGTGGCGGAAGTGCTAAAGTTGGAAATACTGGTTTACTCACTTTAGCTTGGATTTTAAGTTTAGTTGCCTTAGTCGCAACCATCGTATTAATAATCTTAAATTTAGTTGGTTTCGAAATGTCTAGAAAGGTCAATATAATCACGTATAGTGTTATTATGGTTTTCTATGCAGTTGGTGCTACTTTAGTCATATTTGCACCACAATTAATCGGTAATACAATTGATGCATGGCTTGGTATTGGAAGTATTTTGACAAGTTGCTTCATGTATGCTGGATTTATAGTTTCATTAATTTTTGTTTTAAATTATTCATTAAGAAAAGAAGATTAATGAATTGCCTAATTTAAAATATACAACTCCACCAATTTTGGTGGAGTTTTTTTATGAACAAATATTTATATATTTGTTATAATTCTTTTCGTATGAAAAAGAGAGTTATTTTATTATTTGCAACATTTACTTTATTAAGTACATCTATGATTTCAAATCTTAATAAAGACACATTAAACAAAAGGGATACAAATATTATTGTTGAACTTAAAGACACACAATCAAAGTCAGTTGAAGAAAGAGAAATTATTCAAAAGAATTTCTTAAATGAACTTCAAACGCAAATTGGTTTGAATTATAGAGTATTAAATACATACTCTAATATTTCAAATATGATTAATCTTCAAATTAGTTCGCTAGATTACGAAAAAGTCGAAAATATTAAGTATGTTAATAATATTTTTGAAAATAAAACATTTGATTACGAAGATACATATGAATCATATTTTGTCCCAGATACAACAAATAATACAAAACCTGATAAAGATTATAGTCGTATCGAAATGAACGTTCCTACATCATCAAAAGATGGCGCAAATACTTTGATATGCGTTATTGACGATAGTTTTAATGTTAATCATGAGATGTTTAAAGATCTTACAAGTGGGTATAAGTATTCTAAATCCACAATTGAAAATTTTAAGTCACAAACGGATTTTAATGCAACTAATGCTGGATATTTGAACAATAAAATTCCATTTTATTATAGCTATGCAACAAATAATCAAGAAATGAGCTATTCAAATAATAAAACTTTTCATGGTCTTCATGTTGCTGGTATAGCTGGAGCAAATAATACATTTTTAGGAGCAGCTCCAAATGCTCAACTAGCCTTAATGAGAGTTACAAATAGTTCTGGTGGTTTTAACGAAACAGCTATTTTAAATGCTTTAGAAGATGCAATGATACTAAAAGCTGATGTAATTAATATGTCTTTTGGATCATCAATTGTTGATTATACAATTAGTAATGATTTTTCTAATATTTTAACTAATCTCGTAGATGCAGGTGTTCAAGTTAATTTTGCTGCTGGTAATGATGGCAAAAATAAATTTGAAACAGGCGCTGGTGAATATAATTCCTTAGATACTGTCGAACCTAGTGAAATGGGTTATTTTGCAGCTTACTCAAAAACTAATACAATTGGCGCATTAAACTTAAAAAACGATGATTCCATGTATTCTTCATTTGCTACAAAAAGTGGTGAAGTATTTTTTGCTAAGGATCAAATTACAGTTGATGCATTAACAAGTGCAAAACTTATTGATAGTGTTGATGTTAATACTTTTCAAGGCTTAATATCTGATGATGAGGAATTTATCGATTTAGAATATGAGATTGTTGGATATGGAACCGATGAAGAGTACGAAAATGTTAATATAAATGGAAAAATCGCAATTGTTAATAGAGGTGCACCTAGCCAAGAAGAATTGGCTAATAACCAAAATAAGTATCTTTTTACAACTAAAATTTATAATGCCGCAAGGCATGGAGCCATTGGTGTTATTATTTGTAATACAAAAAGTTCAAGTTCAAGCTTAGGTAACACAATAATAAATTTAAATCCTGGTTCTGGACCAACATTAACGAAAAGTGATTATATACCAACCGCTTTAACAAGCACATACACATATGATTTATTGTCTAAACAAGAAGAGAAGATTATTAGAGTTGGCAGAAGATTAGATGCAGAATATTCTAGTGACGGAAGTCAAACTGATTTATCCTTAACTCCAGATGTTAGTGCACCTGGTACAAATATTTATAGTGGTGTTAGCAATACTGATGGCGAAAGTTTATACACTTTCATGGATGGAACAAGTATGGCTACTCCAAATGCAAGTGGAGCAATGGCTAATATTATTAGTAATTATGATGGTGATGATTTAGAAAATTATAAAAAGACATTGATGGCTAGAATTCAATCAACTGCAAATCCTATTGAATATGTTAATGGGTCTTATCTCTCTCCAAGAAAAGTTGGAGCAGGTGCAATTGATGTAGAAAAAACAATTAATTCTGATATTTATTTTACTTATGGCGATACTAATAAAGCTAAAGTTGAATTGAAAAATAATGAAGATATTAAAAATGGAACAATTAAATTCACGATTGATACACATAATGAAAGCAATGTTTCAAAGAAATATAAGGCAACTTTATATGTACAAGCTCCTGCAACAATTATTCCTGATGCTACATTAAATGTTTTAAATGAAAAAGAAGTTCAAACTGACAAAGATGTTGTTTTGGAAAAAGTTTCTTTTGATGTAACGATTAGCACTGGTGATTCTAAGCTTGATTTTGAATATAAATTGTCAGATGAAAATAAAAAATACTTAGAAAAGTTTACATCTGGAATCCAAATTGAAGGATATGTTGTTTTAGAGTCATTAAGTGGGAATAGTGGTGATATTGCCTTATCTTTTCCATATATGGGTTTTTATGGCGATTATAGTTCCGCTAGTGCCGTCGAACCATTCACATTTGAAAAAGATTCGAATGTGGCTTATCAGTCTGAAATTATTAATCAATTAGCTGATGTTTATCCTGCAAATCCAATATATAGGAATGCAGATTTTAGAAGTATATTTGCTGTTGGTAGTCAAAAACTTACTACTGATGAAAAATATCAAATTCAATCCAATAAAAAGAATATTTTAAATTACTATAATGAGGCTGAATATAGTGCAAAAAGAGATGCAATTTTCTTAGGATTAGAAAACGAATCTACTTACGTTTATATTCAACAATTTGTTTCAAGAAATATTAGAGATAATTCCGTTACTCTTACAAATAAAGATACAGGTGAAGTTGTATATAAGAAATATTTATTAAATTTAAATTTCACCGCTCAAAATAATAGAAGTGATATTGGTGAACACCCATTGGTAAGATCTTGTTTAACTTCAACTCTTGTTTCGAGCGGTATGTTTGCAAACCTTGCATATCTTGAAATACCACTTGTTGATTCAGACAATAAACTACTTTATGAAGAAGGAAACTATGAATTAACTTTCTCATATACACTTGCCTATGGTTATGAAAGTTCTTCTCAAAATTATACTCAAACAAGAACCTATAATGTTATTCTTGGTAAAGTTAGAGAAGTCGTTAATTTAGAATTCATCAAAAAAGATTTAACAACTATAGAAAACAAGAAATATTATGAAGTTGTTTTTAAAGCAGAAGATGTTAAATCTGTTACTTTTGATGGTGAAGATGTTGAATACGAGTTATTTAATGATGAAAATACTTATAGGTTCTCGCTAGATCTTGCTGAATTATTTGCAAAAGATGGATCAAAATATCTAGAAATAACAGATATTTATGATAATAAAATTGGTTTAATTATTGCGTCTTATAACGGGCAAATAGTAGTCTATGATCAAGAGAATATTGATTCATCATATAGGGTTTGGTTTAACCTTGACGAAACTTCTATTAATAATGAGACAAATATAAAAAGTTATTATTTTGAATATATTTTAATTTCAAATAATATGGAAGCTGCTATTGATGAATCTAACGTAATGACATTTACTGTAGATTTTAGCAATATTAACGATAGAAATTCTATAAAAGTTTATGAATTAGTTAATGGCGTTTATCAAGAAATGGATTATGAGATTGATGACGATAAAATAACCATTAATTCCAAATCAAAATACATTAAAGTTGAATACGAAATTAAACACGAAGATAAAAAAGATGATGATAAACCAGTTAATAATGATAATAGTGGGACTATATTATTAGCTACTGGATTATCAATTATTGGTGTTGGATTAATTGCGGTTATTATCGTATTGGTCGTATCTTATCTTAAAAAGAAAAAAGAAGATAAATAAAGTATAGGATTTTAAAAAGTTCATAACAGTTCATAAAATTTTTGAAAGTTCACAAAAGTTCATAACAGTTAACAAAAGTTCATAAAATTTTGGAAAGTTCATAACAGTTCATAAAAGTTCATATAAAATACAAATAATGGTTCTGATATTGATTAATATTTATATCTAAAAGGTATTAATGCTTATAAAATTCAATTGTTTAATTTTAGGCATGGTGAATTTTAACATAGAAATAAAATATACACTTATTAACTCGTTGTTGAAACAAATAGGTTATTTTTGAATGTTTTTTTAAAATTTTCTGAATTTCTCCCCCTATTAATATTGTAAGGACAATTTTGCAATAAAACAGGAGGTACTTATGGCAATACAAAAATCATTATTCAATGTCGGTAAAGAGACAGAAGTTTTAGAATTTAAAGAATCTACAGCAGAATTTGATAAAGCAATTAGAGCAATAGTTGCAATGTTAAATAAATCTGGTCATGGAACGATTTATTTTGGTGTAAAAGATAATGGAGATGTAATAGGTCAGGAAATAGGAAGTGACACTTTATCAAATCTTACAGATAGGATTAAAAGTTCAATAAAACCAAGCGTTTATCCAACTCTTGATAAATTAGAGTTTGGTGATAAAAAGATTATTACAGTTAGTTTTTCTGGAAATAATAAACCTTATGCTTATAAAGGAAGATTCTATATAAGAATGGAGCAACAAAATATACCAATAGATCCAATTGTTATACGAGAACTTATTAAAGAAAGTCATGAATATAATGATGCATGGGAAAATGAATTAACTGAATATAACTATGAATATATTGATGATGAAGCAGTCGATATGTTTTATAGACAAGCAGTAGCTCTTGATAGGATTGAAAAGTTTGACCATACAAGTGAAGAATTATTAACTCAATTAGGTCTTATGAAAAATGGGTATTTAAATAATGCAGGATTATACTTGTTTGGCAAGAATTCACCTTTGGTATATAAAGCAGTAGAATATCCTACTACCGAAAGACTAGATCCAATAGACTTAAAAAGATTTGAAGGAAATATCTTTAACCTTATATTAAAAGTAATTAATTTCATTAGTCAAAAAATGCGATGGGAAGTGAAAATTACTGATATTCATAGAAAAGAAATTCCAGAAGTACCAATAGTTGCAATAAGAGAAATTGTAATTAATTCATTAGTTCATTCAGATTTTCATGCAGATACTGAACATCAAGTAACGATAGATCCTGAAGCAATCGAAATATATAGCCCAGGAAATTTTGGCGACTTAACTCCTCTTGATTATGTTAACAAAGTCTTGCCATCTAGAACAAAGCATAAACTTATTCAAGGTGTATTGTTTAAAGGTTTTGATATTGAAACACTTGGAAGAGGATTTAAAAGAATGGATAATGCTTGTAAGAAGGATAAAATCAAATGGTCTTACAGTAAAATTGATAATGGATTTTCAATTGTGTTTTTAAGAGATCAAGATTTTGAAAGTCTTGGCAAGAATGCGAATTTAATACTTTTATATATGAAAAATAATAATGACATTCTGGAAAGCATTGAAAAAGTAAAAGAAATAACAGGGAAAAAAGAACGAGTTGCATACGACTCAATTAGTGAGTTAATGAATAGAAATTTAATTGAAAGAATTGGTTCGAAAAAGAAGGGATATTGGAAAATTTTAAAATAATTGATTTTATCCTGCGGTTTATCCTGCGGTTTATCCTGCGGTTCTAAAAATAATACTGATGGTATCGTCATTTTAAACTGCAAGATAAATTATTGTTTTGAGATTGTTATAGATTAAAACAATATTTAATTATAGATATCTAGAGAAAAGAAATTCCAGAAGTACCAATAGTTGCAATAAGAGAAATTGTAATTAATT
>CAVFXI010000028.1:19535-27949 GCA_963626345.1 Gemmiger formicilis
GAACAAAGCATAAACTTATTCAAGGTGTATTGTTTAAAGGTTTTGATATTGAAACGCTTGGAAGAGGATTTAAAAGAATGGATAATGCTTGCATTAAAGATGGTATAGAATGGTCGTATAAAAAAATTGATAATGGTTTCTCGTTTATTTTCTCTCGATATGAAAGCGATATAGTGTTAAATGATTGTGCATTAGTTTTGCTTAGGTATATGAAAAATAATAATGGAATCCTTGAAAATATTTCAAGAGCAATAGAAATAACAAATAAGAAAGATCGTGTTACAAGGGAAGGCATTTCTCAATTATTAAAATATGGTATTATTGAAAGAGTTGGTTCTAGAAAAAAAGGTTATTGGAAAGTTTGTAATGAATAAAGTTTTATCTGGCGGTTTATCTGGCGGTTTATCTGGCGGTTTTTCAAAAAATCACGATTATATCAATAGTTTTTAACCGCCAGATAAATTCAAAATCTCGAAAAAAATTATATAAAAATTGATGCAAGTTTAATTATAAGGGTAGGGTCTAATAAGGATGGTTATTGGGAAATTAAAAATAAATAATTTTATCCGGCATTTATCCGGCATTTTTATAAATGAAATTATTTAAAAGCATTGTTAGTATCAAACTTTTTTAGAATTATAGTTTGTTGCCGGATAAAATAATTTTGATAGCAAACTTGATTTCGATAATATTAATGGAATAGATCGAGTAACGAGAGATGCTATAAATGAATTATTAAAGTTGAATTTGATAGAAAGAGAGGGTTCAAAAATCGGGTATTGGGAAAAGTACAATTAAAATAATACTTGCAGTTTTGTCCCAAAAGTTGTCAAAATCACTTGCAGTTTTGTCCCAAAAGTTGTCAAAATCACTTGCAGTTTTGTCCATTGTAGTGTTCATATCTTTTTAGAAAGCGATTAAATATGTTAAAAAGAAAGATCGAAAGAAAACTTATAGAATGGAAAACAAATAGAAAAACAGCTCTATTAATTACTGGTGCACGACAAATTGGAAAGACTTATTCTATTGAAGAATTTATTGAAAATAATTTTAAGCATTATATAAAAATAAATTTTGCTAATAGACCCGATTTAATTGATAGTTTTGTTAAAATTAAAAATGCTGATGATTTATTAGTTAGACTTTCATTGGTTGATGGAAATAACTTAATTGAAAATGAAACCATTATATTTTTTGATGAGATACAGCTTTTGTACAAAAGAAGAAATGAATTATTAGAAAATGCTTCGGAATTTGAATATGTTGACATTTTGACAATAATGAAACCATTAAGCATTGACGGAAAATACAGGTTCATTTTAAGTGGATCATTACTTGGTGTAACTTTAAATAATATAGTATTAAATCCATTAGGCTATATGGACGTTATTAAAATGTATCCTCTTGATTTTGAAGAATATTTATGGTCAAAAGGTGTTGGAAATAAAGCAATAAGTTATATTGAGAATTGTTTCAATAATTTAACACCCGTAGATGAAGATATTAACAAACAATTTCTAGATTACTTTAGAGAATATGTCTTGATTGGTGGACTTCCTGAAGCTGTTGAAACTTTTAATGAAAAGAAAAATATAAAGCTTGTCAATGATAGTCAAATCCAAATCAGAAACAATTACTTAAATGATATTACTACCTATATTAAAGATCCTATTAAAAAATTAAAAATAAATGATATTTATAAGGCGATTCCTTCTGAATTAAATTCAAAGAATAAACGTTTTATTTCTTCTAATGTATTAGATAGGAACTATTTAAAAAAAGCAGAAATACTTGATGATTTTTTGTGGTTAACAAATGCATGTGTTGCTTTACCTACTTACAATATTACAGAACCAGTAATTCCACTTGAGTTATCGTCTAAAAGAAAAACTTTAAAATTATTTATGAATGATGTTGGACTACTAAATTCATGTTTATTAGATTCTGGTGTTAGAGAAAAACTATTAAATAATGAGAAGGAAATTAACTATGGTGCTCCATATGAAAATGCTTGCGCTATGGAATTATATGCTCATGGTTTTTCAGAAAGATTATATTATTATAATTCTAAAAAACATGGAGAAGTTGATTTTGTTATTGAATATAAAGGCGAAATATTACCTATAGAAATTAAATCTGGCAAACCTAATCAAATGATGATTTATAATCATACAGTTTTAAACAATGTTATTAAAATTTATGATATTCCTAGATCTTTTGTTTTTGGGGAAACTAATATAATTAAGGATAAATCAAATATTATTCAACTTCCAATATACATGATAATGTTTATAAATAGAGATTAATTAGATTTAGCTTATTTTTGATTTTTATATTATGTTAAAGATATTGATAATCACTTTTATCCATATATTTGGATCTTTTCAGATTCAATATTTTCAATAAAATAAGGAAGACGTTTTTTTGTACTTTTTTGTTTTAACGTTTGGATTGTTATTAGATCTATTTCTTTTTTTAAGGTTTCGCATAAATCATTATATAAATTACCCATATCAAGCATACCTTTTAAGGTTGAACCTTCTCTATCAATAAGGATATCAATATCGCTATTTTCATTTGCATCTCCTCTAGCATACGAACCAAAAATATATACAGCATTTAAACTATATCTCTTAGCAATAGGGGCAACTTTGTTTTTGATTTTTTTGATAGTTAGTTTCATGTTTAGTTCCTTGCTTATTTTATTTAATATTTTAATTTAAAAAAGAAACAACTTTTAAACTTTGATAAATTTATGTTTTTGTATTTATAAGCATAAAGAAAAACATATAAGGAGGTAATCTATATTCATTGTTGCTAACAACTAATTGTTTAGGGTGAACTATGTATCCTTTATCTATATTTTTTCCAAACTTTTTCTTAAAAGAATCGTAAGAAACATTAGTATAATTTTTAGATGATTTAACTTCTATTGGGTTGACTTTAAAATGAGTTTTCACTTCATTTGAAATTAAGAAGTCTATTTCTATATCGTTTCTTTTTTTCTTTATTGAATATTGCGTGTAAAAGTATAATTTTCTGCCAGAAGAAACAATCATTTGTGCGATAGCATTTTCATATAGCATCCCTTTATTTAAAGAAAGCTTTCCATTAATAATGTCATTATATAAATTATTTGTTTCTAATTCACTTTCACTGAAAGCGTGACTTACAAGTAAACCGGTGTCCCCCATATAACATTTAACTTTTGATTCATTTTTATTTAAAGCAAAACCTACGTGTGGATCATTGCATTTATAGCAATTATTACATATCATTGAATCTTCAAGCCAAAAGAAACTATCAGTAAAATTATTGAATCGATTAGTTTCGCCTGTATTTGATAATGTTACTTCTTTTTCGTGTGTTGACAAGTAACCGGGAATATTTTCGAATAAAGCACTTACTTTTAATTTATATTTTTTATTCGCTTTAGAAATATCATCTTTATATAAAGATAAAATTAATCTTTTCTCTTTATCTGCAGCATCGAAACTTTTATTGTTTTCTATATATGCTACAACACTTTGGGGCATACCACCAACAAGCATATATTCATGAAATAAACGCATTGCTTTTTTGTGATATTGATTTTCTAAAGGAATAAGTGAATCCATACATTTTTTAATATATTCAATTAATAAATGTTCATTCATTGCCCATAAAAATTCTTCAAAATCTAATGGGTACATTTTAATTTTACATTCTTCCGATGGAATAACTATGTTCTCGACATTTTCTTTAATTGATATTAATGAACCTGTCTCAATAAAGTCGTATCTTGAGTCTTCTACCAAATATTTAATTGCTTCTCTTGCTTTAGGAAATTTCTGAATTTCATCAAATACTATCAAAGATTCATGAACATATAGTTTCGTATTATATTTTAAAGATATATTTTGAAAGAATATATCTAGGTTATCAAGATTATCATAAAAATTATCTTTTACCTTTTTACTAGCTTTCGCAAAATCAATTATAATGTATGATTTATAATTTTCTTTAGCAAAATTTTCAACGATTGTTGACTTTCCAATTCTTCTTGCCCCTTCAATCAATAATGCCGATTTTGTTTTAGCGTTTTTCCATTCAAGTAATTTGTCATATATTTTGCGTTTTAATAACATGTCTATTAACCACCTCATTAATTTTAACAAAAAATTCACAATACGCAAAGTAATTATATTTAAAGTGAGACACAATACGCAAAGTAATTATATTTAAAATTAGACACAATACGCAAAGTATTGATTATGTTTATGGAACAATTATAGTAGGTAACTAGAATATCGTTTTTAATCGCATCCTAAACATATTTTCATCTTTTCGTCATAAGTAATAAACATAAGCATAGTGAAGCTAATAATCTTTTCCCTTTCTTCAAACGTTTTCTCTATTAGATAAGCTTTGCCGACTTTTCTAATGCCAGTAAATAATAAAGCATCATCACCATGTTCAATCCTATCTATGTTGATGGCAAGATTATTTGAAAATATTGACTCTCTAATTTCCAGTAAAGCTGCTTCTTTTTTGGCCTGTTCTCCAAAATTGTTTTAAATCCACTAAATTTGATTTCTATTTCTCAAATGTATCAAAAAGAATTAAATGCCATAGTTGATGAAGTTAATAAATTTTCTATTTTATCAAAAGATATGGCGAGATCGAATTCTCTTTATCTTGTTTTAAAGAATTTGTACTAAAAATTGAACCTTTAATGTAATGCTTATTCTTCAAAAGAAAATTCAATATTAATTATGTAAGGTATATTACTAGTTTGCCATTATTAGGTGAAGAATCCACGCCAAAATCTACGCCAAAATCTACGCCAAAATTGGTGCCAATTTATTTTTTTAGTTTATTAAAATGAATTGTATACAATTGCTCAATATTTAATAAGTGTCGATGACATCGATATTTTGTGTACATATTTAAGATATATTATAGATTTTTTTAATTTATTGCATTTATCATAATTCTTAAAAAATCCACGCCAAATTGGTGCCAAAATCCACGCCAAATTGATGCCAATTTATTATTTAATTGTTAGAGGTACTTTATATGTTTAAAAGAGAAAGTGAGAAATGTGAATTTAAGAAAAGTAGTGGTGAAGCTATTGATAGCATGAAGTCTGTTTGTGGAATGCTCAATAAATATGGGGAAGTCAGAAAATTTTTAAAATATTTGATAAAAAGTGCAAAATTTAATGATTTATTATATGAACTTAATATGTAGTGAATTTAAGAGTATCACCTCTAATTGGTGAAGATAGTAGTGGATTTGCTTTATAAGGAATTTTATTAAATGCTTGTGTGTTAAAAATTAGCGTTGTTTAATTTTCGCTTCACATCTTTTAAAATATAAATCATGTTGTTTATAATATTTGTGTTCTACTTGTATAATTTATAATTTCCTAATTTCCTTTTCTAGGGTTTTCAAATATAGCAAGATTTTATTGAATGATGGGGTCTTCCCATAAATCATTTCCTGCATACTTTTATAATCTATTTCTAATTCTTTTATACGATATTCATCTGGAACTAATCGGATTTTATTAAGAGCATCTTCATAATTAGAAAATCCATCCCTATAAAATTTAGTTTTAAATAATATAACTTTCTTTAATAAATTAGAATCGTTTAGTGCTTCATTTTTATAAATTGAATTGCCTATCATATAAAGATCATAATAATGTCTTGAATATCTTTTAGGTATTAGTTTATCTTTTGGTCTATTAGCTTCTCTATGTAAAATAGTTGCTTTTTCATAAAACGTTCTTGATGGAGAAACAGTAAGTACTTTAGTGGAAGGCTGCTTAAATAAATTAGGAAACAAATCATTTACATATGGTGTTATAGTTGCTTCTTCTCTAGGAGTCATAGCCGCAAGCGGACCTATTTCTAATCTTATCATTCCTAAAATTGAAGTAGATTTATATAGTTTTGGATAATAAAAATTTATGACCTGTTCATCAAAATCATCAATTTTTATATCAACATTAGTTTTTAATAATCTTGATAAATTATCTCTTAAATCAACAAGCAATTTTTCCTTGATAAAAATTGCTGCTTTATGATTCAGTTCTTTATTATATTTATCTTGCTTGGTGTTGCTTCTACTAATTAGCGGTTCATCTTTTGCAACACCAAGAAAAGTCCAATCTAAAATTAGATCAATATCTTCAGAGAATCTATTTATTAAATTAAAACACTTTGATAAACTTGTACCACCCTTTAAGGTGAATGCATCTTTATATTTTGATTTGTTGAATAAATAATCTAGCATTAAACAAACATAGAAATCTTTTTCAATAATACTTTTACTTATATTTTTATTTTGAGCTACTTTTGTAAAGACAAAATCTTTATCTTTTTTTGACATTAAAGCAAATTTATACACTTTTACCTCCTGCATATTTCTTTAATTATTTCGTATATCCAAATATTTGTTTTAATCCCTTCTTTTAAAAGTATATTTGCTTCTTTTTTTGTTAGATTATTCCTAATTATTTCTATATCTTTATTAGATACATTATTTCTTCCAATCGCTTTTAAGGCTTGAATAATAATTAATGTTTTATAGGAATAGTTAGAGATTTCCTTATTGTTAGAATGTTTAAAATCAATAATTATTCCATTTATATTATATGATCTATATGGTCCATCACTAATATAAACATATTTAGATGGTACTTGAGTACTAAGACCTAAAATATTTAAAGAATTATTAGGACTTGGACAAATATTCCAATTAAATTCGTTAGCAATCGTAAGTGCAACTTTTTCTATATTAATAGAAGAATAAGAATTAAATTTTTTATTAAATGTTGGCTTATCATATAAACCTCTAGAAATTCTTCTAATTTCTTTTTTATCTACTAATCTTTCAAGTGATTTACTAATGGCTTTATAATTACCTAAATCTAAAAACATAGATGCATAAAATACTTCTAACTTTTTATCTTTAATACTTTTTAAAATTTGGGTTTCTAATGAATTTTTCATAAAATTATTTGTCGCAAATATTATATAGTTTTTGCGACAATATATCAAATTCAAAGATTTGATTTTTATTAGTAAATTTTTAATTTTTTAAATAATTTAAACATATAAAATATCTCCTTACACTATTAATAAGGGTGGGAATTCAGAAAATTTTTAAAATATTTGATAAAAAGTGCAAAATTTAATGGTTTATTAATATGAACTTAATATGTTTTATTTATTTGAATAATAATAAACGGAACAATATAGGACATAATATGTGAGTTAGACTTTTCATGTTGCAATAATAATTGGCGCTTATTGAATTGTGATTTTTGTTTTCATAAAGCAAAATGACATTAAATTAAATAAATAAAAAATAAAATTGAAAAGAAATAAAAGTTATTAATAAGTTGTTCAAAAAATGAAAATGAATTATACTACATTATATAAAAAATAATTAATTGTAGTATAACAGTAAAGGAGGTGAAGATATGTCAATTCTTGAAGGAGTATTAAAAGAAGAATTAGAAAGACAACAAAAAAATATTGCTGCTTATAACGAAATGTTATCTAAATTTAAGAAGGGATATATTTTTAATCAAACAATCAAAGGTAAAATTTATTCATATAGAAAATACCGTGAAGGCAATAAAATAATTTCCAAATATATTGGTTTAGCTAATTCTAATGAAGCAATTAAAGCTAAAAACGAATATAATGAAAGAAAAAGAATCAAATCAAATCTAATTATATTAAAAAAAGAGGAGGCAAAATTAATAAAAGCATTAAGGCATTATGGAAATAATCAATGAAAACAAACTTAAAGAAGTTATTAAAGCATTTAATGATGCAGGGTTTTTAAATGATGTAGTTTTAATAGGCTCTTGGTGTCTTATTTTTTATAGGTTTATATTTGAAGGCTTTACTCCTAATATAAGAACAACTGACATTGATTTCTATGTTCCAAACGTTAAAAAAGCAAAAGCAAAAAATGTATCTGATTATTTAAGGAATATTAACTATGATCATTTTAAAGATACAATATCAAATAAATCTAGATTTATATCACCTGATGGATTTGAAATTGAGTTCTTAGCTAAATTAAACAGGGAAAATATTTCTTGCATACGCATTGGCGATTCTTTTATTTATGCCGAATCTTTAAGTTATGTTGATATTTATTCATTAAATTATATTGAAATAGATTACTATGGTTATAAATTAAAAGTTGCAAGCCCATCAGCATTTGTCATACAAAAGATTCTGATTAATGATAGAAGAGGAGATAAGAAAGAAAAAGATATATTAGCAATAAAATATGTTTTGGGTTTTATCAATTCTTCTTATAAATATAAAGAGGAATTTAATTCTTTGTTTAAAAAATGGAAGAACAAACTAAACCAATTTGCATTAAATAATGATGTAGTTTTT
>CAVFXI010000029.1:0-32571 GCA_963626345.1 Gemmiger formicilis
TTAATTACTTGCTATAAACAAGCATATTGACAGGAGCATTATCTCCTTTACGGTTTTCAAGTTTTAAAACTCTTAAATAACCGCCATTTCTATTAGCAAATTGTTTTGCTAAATCGTTAAATAACTTATCTAAAGCAGTTGTATTTTCATCAACATCATAGTGTTTAACAACAGCGGCTGCTAAACGTTTGCTATGTTGATCACCTCTTTTAGCTAAGGTAACTAAATGATCAAATTCTTTAATAACATCTTTGGTCATTCCTTTAGTGCAAGTTACTTTTTCATAAACGATAAGTTCAGTAACTAAATTACGAACTTGAGCTTTCTTTTTGCTAGATGTATAAGGGGTCTTAAATCTAACACCACCCTTACCATGGACATTTTTTCTACCGATTTGCATTGTCTATTCCTCCTTGCTATCTTTGAAGGATAAACCCATACTTGCAAGTTTTTCCTTAACTTCTTTAAGGGATTTCTTACCTAAGTTTCTAACCTTCATCATTTCAGCTTCGCTCTTTTCAGTTAATTCAGCGACAGTTGTAATACCAGCTCTCTTTAAACAATTGCTTGATCTTACGCTGAAATCTAAATCTTCAATTGAAACATTTTCAAATGTTTGTTCTTTCTTAACTTCTGGATCTTTAGTTAAACCAAGTTCATCAAATCCTTTATTTAAATCTAAGAAATTTGATAAATAGTTCATTAAGATCTTAGTTGCAAGTGCAATTGCATCAATTGGAGTAATTGCACCATTTGTCCAAACTTCAAGGGTTAATTTATCGTATCTTGAATCGTGACCAACACGAGTTCCTTCAACTTTATAATTAACACGATTGATTGGAGAATAGTTACTATCTGTTGCAATTGAGTGAATTGGAAGAGGATATACTTTGTTTTCTTCGCTAGTAGCAAATCCACGACCATTTCTAATATGAAGTGTCATTCTTAAATGACCACCATCAGCAACGTGACAAATAACTAAATCTTTGTTAACAATTTCAATACCAGTTGGGCAAGCAAGATCGCCAGCAAGTAAGGTTCTTGAACCTTTAACATCTACATTAACGACATATTCAGCTTCACCTATTGTGTCTGATTTAATAACTAATTCTTTTAAATTAAGAATAATTTGAGTTAAATCTTCTTCAACACCATCTAATGCAGTAAATTCATGAACTGCACCTTCAACTTCTACCGCATAGACCGAAGTTCCAGGTAAAGCACTTAATAAGACTCTACGTAAAGCATTACCAACAGTAATACCAAATCCTTTTTCTAATGGTTCAGCAACAATTTTAGCATAGTTTTCTTCTTGTGATTCAAATGCTAATCTGAAGTTACATTTTTCAAAAGGATGAGCAATTTTAATTTCGTTCTCTGCCATAAATATCTATTATCCTCTTGGTCTCTTTGGTGGACGGCATCCGTTATGTGGGATTGGAGTTGAATCATTGATACTGGTAACAGTTAAACCAGCATTAGTTAAAGCTCTAATTGCGCTTTCTCTACCGGCTCCTGGTCCTTTAACATCAACATCAACAGTTCTAATACCTTGATCAAAAGCACTCTTTCCTGCAGCTTCAGCAGCACTTTGAGCAGCAAATGGTGTAGATTTTTTAGCGCCTTTAAAGCCTAAAACACCTGTGCTACTCCAAGCAATAACGTTTCCTTGTTCGTCAGTAATTGTAACAATTGTGTTATTGAATGAAGCATGAATGTGAGCGACTGCTTTTGAAAACGATCTCTTAATTTTCTTCTTACGGGTAGTTTGTTTCTTTGCCATAAATTCATTCCTCCCCTACTACTTAACGGCTTCCTTCTTATTCGCAATAGTCTTACGTGGACCTTTACGAGTACGAGCATTAGTCTTAGTTCTTTGTCCTCTTACTGGAAGACCTCTTCTATGTCTAATACCTCTATAACAGCCGATTTCTTGTAATCTTTTAATGTTGAGCATTTGCTCTCTACGTAAATCACCTTCAACTTTGTGGTGACCAATTGCAGCTCTAATAGCTGCGGTTTCTTCTTCGGTTAAATCCTTAACTCTCTTTTGTGGATCAACTTTTGCAGTTTCACAAATTTGTTTTGCTAAGGTGTCACCGATACCATAAATATAAGTTAATGAGACTCTAACAACTTTCTCATTTGGAATATCAACACCAACAATACGTGCCATATCTTATTTTCTTCCTTTCAAAAATTAACCTTGTCTTTGTTTGTGCTTTGGGTTGCTGCAAATAACCATAACAACGCCATGTCTTTTAATGACTCTGCACTTGTCACAAATAGGTTTAACTGATGGTCTAACTTTCATCTTTTTTCTCCTATTTCCTTTAGACTACTTATGTCTAAAAACAATTCTGCCATTGTTTAAATCATAAGGCGATAATTCAATAGTAACTCGATCACCTGGTAAAATGCGAATGTAATGCATACGGATTTTACCAGAAACAGTGGCATGAATTACAACATCGTTTTCAAGTTTTACCTTAAAATTACAATTTGGTAAACTTTCAACAACAACCGCCTCGACGGTAATAACATCTTGTTTAGCCATTTAATTCTCCTTTTTTAAAGTGATAATCTCATAACCGTCATCTGTGATTACGACCGTATTTTCGTAATGACAAGATAACTTTCCATCTTTAGTCTTAACAGTCCATCCATCTTTTAAGGTGATTAAGTCAACTTTGCCTTCATTAACCATAGGTTCAATTGCAATAGTCATACCTTTTCTTAAAATAGGGCCATCTGTTATTTTGCCACAATTTGGGACATATGGATCTTCATGAACTTCTCGTCCAACTCCATGTCCTGTATAAAGTGGAGTCACCGTATAACCAGCTTCCTTAGCAGTTCTTTCGATTTCGTGACTAATGACGCCAAGATGAATTCCAGGTTTTACAAGCTTAACTGCATTAAAGAAACAATTTCTTGTAACCTCAATAAGTCTTTTAGCTTCATCGCTTATCTTACCAACTGGAAAAGTACGACAAGCATCTGCAACATAACCATGTTTTGTACACATGCAATCATAACTCACAATATCACCTTCTTTTAAGACAATTTTGTCACTTGGGATACCATGAATTAAAGTATCATTGACTGAGATGCAGATATTACCAGGGAACCCTTCATAATGATAACTAGAAGGATATCCTCCTTTTGAGAGGATATACTTTCTAGCAATTTTATCAAGTTCTTTGGTAGTTTTGCCAGGTACTGTGTTTTCTTCTAAAAGGTCAAATAAACCAATTAATACTTCCCCAGCTTCTTTCATTAAAGCAATTTCTCGAGGAGATTTTTCAATAATCAAGATAATTACGCTCCTAAGATATCTTTAATTTC
Organism: Gemmiger formicilis; assembly: GCA_963626345.1. GTDB lineage: Bacteria > Bacillota_I > Bacilli_A > RFN20 > CAG-826 > Onthovivens. Next base: position 3,349 of record CAVFXI010000029.1, read on the forward strand.
TTTAAGTAAATCATCCAAATTCTTTGTACCATCAATGGTATGAAGAACATCTGAATAATACTCAATTAAAGGTTCAGTTTGCTTATGATACTCACTAAGACGAACCTTTAAAGCTTCTTCATTGTCATCTTTTCTTTGAATAAGCTCTCCTCCACATAAGTCGCAAACACCTTCGACTTTTGATTTCATATTAGTAATGTGGTATGGAGCGCCACATACTTTACAAACACGTCTGCCACAAATTCTATCTTTTAAGACAGATTCTGGAACATTAATGTCTATAACATAATTAATTGGACGATTTAGATCTTTGCCAATTTCGCTTAATGCTTCAGCTTGTGAAACATTTCTTGGGAAACCATCAAGTAAAAATCCATTTTTGCAATCATCCTTGCTAAGTCTTTCTCTTACTAATCCAATCGTAATTGAATCAGGGACAAGAAGACCTTTTTGCATATAGCTACTAGCTTCTTCACCAAGTTTTGTATGGTTTTTAATTGCTTCTCTAAACATATCGCCTGTGGAGATATGAGGGATGTTAAATTCTTTCGTTATACGTTTAGCATTGGTACCTTTTCCAGCGCCTGGAGCACCAAGTAAAATTATTGAACGAAACATAAATTACATTCCTCCCATAACTTCATCATATGATTTACCAGCAATAAGACCATCGATCTGCTTACTGATTTCAATAGCAACACCAACAACGATAATTAATCCAGTTCCACCAATTGCTAAACTAGAATCGCTACCAAATGCACCAGTTAAGGTTAAAACAACTGGAAGAGCGCTAATAAAGCAAAGGGATAAAGCACCAATTAAAGTAACACGGTTTAAAACTTTTCTAACATAACGTTCAGTTTCAACACCTGGTCTAATTCCAGGAATATAACTGCCGTTTTTCTTAAAGTCTTCCGCCATTCTTTCAGGATTAATTTGTAAATTCGAATAGAAGAAAGTGAACGCAAAGACAAGTACGATATAAATGATTAAGCCCCATGGGAAATAAATTCCATTCCCCATATCAGTTAATTTTGAATAATTGAATATATCAAGCCAACTTGCATTAGCAGCATCACTAGAAATAAATGAAGCGATGATACTAGGAGCAGTTAAGATTGATGAAGCAAAAATAACAGGGATAACACCAGCACTATTTACCTTAATTGGTAAGAAACTGGCTCTACTCATTTTCTCGCTACCGCCACTTCTTGAACTATGTTGAACAGGAATCTTACGTTTACTTAATTCAATAAATGTAACGAAAGCAATAATTGCAACAAGTGCTAATATATAAAGAATAAATCTAAATACACCTAAACTTGCCTCTGTGCTTCCTAAACTCCAAGTAGATGTAATCCATTTGGAGAATGCTGTTGTGATTTGGTTAGGAAGGGAAACAACAATACCTGCAAAAATGATAATTGAAATACCATTACCAACGCCTTTATCGGTGATTTGGTCACCAAGCCACATGACAAGCATTGTACCAGCAATTAAAACTGTAACAATGTAGGCATATGTGAAGAAATTTTCTTCCATGGTTAATGAAATCCAACTAACATTCTTTGCGGTTTGAATAATACCATAGCCTTGAACAGCACCAAGCATTAAAGTAAGGTATCTTGTAGCCATTTCGATCTTTTTACGACCATATTGACCTTGCTTTGTAAGTTCGGTCAAGGCTGGAAGAACATCCATACTTAAAAGTTGAATAATAATTTGTGCTGTAATATAAGGTGAAACACCTAGAGCAAATACACTAAAGTTACTTAAAGCACCACCACCAAGTAAATTCATAATAGCTAAAATACTGTTACTATTATTAATTTGCTCATTAAGTTGACTGACATCAATGCCAGGAACTGTAATAGCAGCGCCAATTCTAAAGACAAATAAAATCATTATCGTAAAGAATATACGATTAACAACTTCTTTGTTTTTAAATACTTCAATGAACTTCCTCATTTAAACAATCCTACAATATTTAATAATATAAAACTGATTAATATTTTACTCAACAACTTCTGCAGTCGAACCTGCATTTTTTATAGTCTCGAGTGCACTTTCGCTGAACTTATCAGCTTTAATTGTAAGTTTCTTATCTAAAGTACCATTTAAAATTTTGGTTCCGTAGAGTTCTTTCTTAATTAATCCTTTTTCAATAAGTTCAGTTGTGGTAACAACATCACCATCCTTGAACTTACTATTAATATCGGTTAAAGAAACGACTGCATAGGTAACATGGCAATGTGATTTGAATCCGGTACCTCTCTTTGGTAATCTTCTCCAAAGTGGGTTTTGTCCACCTTCAAATCCTAAAGCGACACCGCCACCTGTTCTAGAATTTTGACCTTTATTACCAGATCCACCATTCTTTCCAAGTCCGCTTCCAAGACCTCTACATCTTCTGATTTTCTTTTTACGGCTGCCTGAAGCAGGTTTTAAGTTATTTAACATCGTCTTTTCCTCCTTCTTCTACGCCAATACCACGTAAGGCTTGAACTGATTTATAATCTTTTAATTGATTTAAAGCAGCATTTGTAGCTCTAATAACGTTGATTGAAGTTCTTGAACCATAGACCTTTGAGTAAACATTGTTAATACCACAAAGTTCTAAGATTGCACGAACTGGTCCACCAGCAATAATTCCAGTACCATCTGAGGCTGGTTTTAAGAAAACTGTGGTTGCACCATATTTTCCAATAACATCATGAGCAATGGTTTTTGCATTACCAACAAGTTTAATTTCGTAAAGATTACGTTTTGATTTATCAACAGCCTTCTTGATTGCATCTGGGACTTCGCCGCTCTTACACATAGCAAATCCATATTTGCCTTTATGATTTCCAACAACGACAAGAGCACTAAATTTCATTCTCTTACCACCTTTAACAACTTTGGTGACTCTGTTAATGTAAACTACTCTTTCTTCATATTCCTTATTTTCAGGTTTTCTGTTTTTGTTGTTGAAAGGACGTTTTCCACCCTTACGATCATTTCTACCGTTTTTTGGACCACGTTGGTCATGAGCTTTTTCTTGTCCTTCAACGTTTTCAGTTTGAGGGGCTTCAGTTTTAACTTGCTCTTCTTGAGCAACTTCTACTTTGTTTTCATTTTCCATAAGTGATCTCCATTAGAATTTTAATCCTGCACTTCTTGCAGCATCAGCAAGAGCTTTAACTCTTCCGTGATAGATATAACCAGCTCTATCGAAGACAACGGTATCAATCTTCTTTTCTAAGCATTTCTTGGCAATATCTTCACCAACTTTTTTAGCACCTTCAACGTTACCGCCATCATTAAGTTTTAAAGCAACACTTGATGAACTTGCTAAGGTAACTCCCTTAACATCATCGATAACTTGAACGCTAATATGTTTATTACTTCTAAAGACACATAATCTTGGTTTTTCGCTTGTACCGGAGACTTTTTGTCTGACACGAACGTGTTTTCTTACACGGACTTCATTTTTACTAACTTTCTTAATCATAAATTAATCTCCTTATTTAGCACCAGCACCAGCTCTCTTACCTTCCTTACGGATGATAACTTCGCCTTTATATTTAATACCTTTACCTTGATATGGTTCAGGTTTACGTGTGTCATGAATTAATGCACTAACTTGGCCAACCTTGAATTTGTCACTTCCAGTAACAACAACATGGTTAGCATCTTTTAAAGAAATTGTAACTCCTTCAAGTGGAGTAATTGTGACTGGATGGCTGTAACCAACATAAAGTACTAAATCTTTTCCTTTAAGTTCAGCTCTATAACCGATACCAACGAGTTCTAATTCCTTGGTAAATCCTTCACTACAACCAACAATTGCATTATGTAATAAAGCACGTGTGGTTCCATGCATTTGTTTGGTGTGTTTTTCTTCATTTTTACGAGTAACTTTGATGATTCCATCTTTAATTTCGATATCAACATAGTTCTTATCGAATTTAATTTTGTCTTCACCAACTTTACCTTTAATGTCAACAACATCACCATCAATTGAGACATTTAATCCTTCTGGTATATTAATAAGTTTATTTCCAATTCTTGACATATTCTTACCTCCTACCAGATGTAGCAAATAACTTCACCACCGACATTTTGAGCTCTACACTCTTTATCGGTTAAAAGTCCTTTACTTGTTGAAATAATAGCAATACCTAAACCTCTTAAAACGCTTGGTAAGTTTTTGCTATCAGCAGTGACTCTAAGACCTGGTTTTGAAATTCTCTTAAGACCAGAGATAACTCTTTCACCATTTGGTCCATATTTTAAGGTAATAGTTAATTCTTTTTTACCTTCACTGACTTTTTCTTCTTTATAATCTTTTATAAAACCTTCACTAAGAAGAATCTTAGCGATTCCGACTTTAATTTTACTAGAAGGCATAGAAACACTGTCTTTACGAATAGCGTTTGCGTTTCTAATTCTTGTTAGCATATCGGCTATTGGATCTTGATGCATCGTATTTTCCTCCTAATAATTACCATGAAGATTTCTTCATGCCTGGGATCTCGCCTTTATAAGCAAGTTCTCTTAAGCAAATTCTACATAATCCGAATTTTGAGTAAACGCCATGAGGACGTCCACATCTTTTACAACGAGAATAAGCACGAGTTGAGAACTTTGGCTTACGCTCTTGTTTTGCAATTAAACTTTTCTTTGCCATGTTTATTTCCTCCTAACTATTTACTGAAAGGCATACCTAAGGCTTTAAGTAAAGCATATGCTTCTTCATCACTATTAGCAGTGGTGACGATAACAACATCCATACCTCTAACCTTGCCAACCTTATCATAATCAATTTCTGGGAATATGAGTTGTTCTTTAATACCTAAAGTATAATTACCTCTTCCATCGAATGAATTTTTAGAGACACCTCTAAAATCACGAACACGTGGGAGAGCAATTGAAACGAGTTTATCAAAGAATTCATACATTCTGACTCCTCTAAGAGTAACTTTACAACCAATTGATTGTCCTTCTCTTAATTTGAATGGAGCGATTGATTTTTTAGCTTTAGTGACAACACATTTTTGTCCTGTAATTAAAGCGATTTCTTCGACACATTCATCAAGTCTCTTGTCATCTTGGGTAGCATCACCAACACCAATGTTGACAACGATCTTTTCAAGTTTTGGACATTGCATAACGCTCTTATATTCAAATTTCTTGATAAGTTCTGGCTTGACTTCTTTGTTGTATTTTTCTAAAAGTCTAGTAGTTTTTGAAGCTTCTTTATGACCTTTAGAAACTTTCTTTGCTTCTGGTTTAGATTCTTTTGCGGCTTTTGGAGCATCAGCTTTTACTGATTTTTTAGCAACACTTTTCTTTTCTTCTGCCATATTTTTCTCCTTTACTTAATTTCTTGTCCGCTCTTTTTAGCGAATCTAACTTTTGATCCATCTTTAGAAACTTTATATCCAAGTCTTGTTCCTTTCTTTGCTTTTGCATCGTAATACATTACTTTGCTAGCATCGAGAGGTGCATATATTTCTTGAATGCTTCCTTCTGGATTTTGTTGAGTTGGTTTGAGATGCTTTTTGTGAATATTAACACCTTCAACAACAACTTTATTAACTTTAGGATAAACTTTTTGAACAACACCAGTTTTACCCTTGTCTTTGCCACTTATGACAATGACTTTATCACCAGTTTTAATTTTCATAGCATTTATCCTTTCTATAAAACTTCAGTTGCAAGGGAGATAATCTTCATAAATCCATCTCCGCCTTTTTCACGAATTTCACGGGCGACAGGTCCGAAAACACGTGTTCCAACTGGGTTTTTATTATCATCAATAATAACGCAAGCATTATCATCAAATCTGATTGAACTGCCATCTTTTCTTTGAATTGGATAAGATGTACGAACAATAACAGCTTTAACGATTTGGCTCTTCTTTACTTTTCCAGCTGGTTCTGCATCTTTAACAGCACATAAGACGATATCACCGACTGAAACTGATTTTCTATGGCTACCACCATAGAGTCTGAAGACTCTAACAAGGTGAGCGCCGCTATTATCAGCAACAACTAAATTGGTTTCTGTTTGTATCATAACTACTTTGCCTCCTCAGTTTCTTCACCTTTTTCTTCATCATGTAAAACTTCTTCAACAGCAGCTTCTTCAGTAACTTTAATTTCTTCTAAAGCTTTTTTATCAATTGAAACAAGTTTAAATCTCTTTGTTTTTGAGATTGGTCTGCACTCTTCAATAGTGACTAAATCACCAACCTTAGCTTCATTTTTTGGATCATCAGCATAATATTTGCTTCTAAATTGAACTCTCTTTAAATATTTGGAGTGTTTTTTATAACCGCTTAACATAACGCCAATGGTTTTATCGTTTTTATTTGAAAAAACGACACCTTGAATTCTTCTACGTTTATCCATAACTTACTCCTTATTTAATACCAAGTTCTCTTTCTCTTAAAACAGTATAGATACGAGCAATGTCTTTTCTAACTTCTTTAACGTGAGAAAGATTTTCTAACTGACCAACAGCTTTTTTTCTACGAAGATCGTATAACTCTTCTTTAAGGGAATATACTTTACTATTTAAATCTTCTGTAGACATCTTTTTAATTTCTTCGATTTTCATAGTTATCTAGTACTCTCCTTCTTTTGTGATTTATCCGCTACTGCACCTTCATTAACTTCATTACCACCATGGATAACTTCTGGTTGAGTTGGAACATTATCGCTTGGAGCGACAACTTCATCACTATCTGAATGAATGTAATTAGCGACTTTTCTATTAGTTTTAACGATCTTACACTTAAGTGGTAACTTATAGGAACACATTCTTAAGCATTCTTTTTCGAGTTCTTCTGGAATACCAGCGACTTCAAATAAGATTCTATTCTTTTTAACAACTGCGACCCAGTATTCTGGATTACCTTTTCCTGAACCCATACGAACTTCAGCAGGTTTCTTAGTTTTTGCTAAGTGAGGGAAAATTCTAATCCATGATTTACCAGTTCTTTTGGTGTAACGAGACAAGATAACACGGCAAGCTTCAATTTGACGATCACTTACCCAAGCACCTTCAGTGGCTTGTAAGCCATATTCTCCGAAGGCAACTTCGTTACCACCTTTTGATAAACCTTCATATTTAATAATATGTGGTCTTCTATATTTAACTCTTTTTGGTTGTAACATAGTTATTCTCCTTTCTTAGCTTCTTCTTTTACTGGAGCACCATTTTCTTTTTTAGGAGCAAAACGTTTGTTGTTTCTATCTCCTCTATCTCCACCTTTATTGAATTTTGGTGCATTGATTTCAGAATCACTCTTTTGAGTTTCTTCTTCAAACTTACCAAATTCTTTTTCTCCTCTTGAGATCCAGACTTTGACACCAAGTTTTCCATAAGTGGTATGAGCTTCACTAACAGCATAATCAATATCAGTTCTTAAGGTATTGATTGCCATTGTTCCTTCTTTATAACCTTCTTCACGAGCAATTTCAGCTCCACCAAGTCTTCCGGAAACACGAGTTTTAATACCTCTTGCACCAGCTTTTCTAACTTGCATGATTGCTTTCTTTTGAGCAATACGGAAGGAAGCACGTCTTTCAAGTTGATCAGCGATTTGTTCACTGACAATACGTGCATCGAAGTTAGGATTTTTAACTTCAATAACATCAATTTTTATATTTGCGCCATGGCAAATTTTACTGATAGCTTTCTTATAAATTTCAATGTTGGCACCTTTTTCACCAATGACTAAACCTGGACGAGCAACAAAGATTTGAACATTAACGTTATAACCTTTATCAGTCTTCTTTCTTTCAATGTCAACATGGCTTAAATAAGCTTCTTTAGCGATTGTTTTTCCAAGATACTCACGAACATTGTTATCTTCGAGTAAGAAAGTAGAAAAATCTTTATTATCAGCAAACCATCTGCTGGACCAATCTTTATTTAAACCGATTCTAAGTCCGACTGGATTAACTTTTTGACCCATTGTTTTCTCTCCTTTCCTAATCTCTTTCCTTTAAGGTTACATAGATATTTGAATATCTCTTAACCATTCCACTTGCGCTACCTTTAGCACGTGGAAGATATCTTCTCATCTTGATGCTATCGCTTGCTTGAATTGAAGCAATATATAATTTTTCTTCATTCATATTGTAGTTATTAGTAGCATTTGCTTTAGCACTAAGAATTAATTTTGAAACAATTCTATTGGCCTTTGCTCTACCACTATTTGCTAAGATTCCAAGAGCTTCATCAACATCTTTTCCTCTAACTGCATCAAGAACATATCTTGCTTTACGAGGAGTGATTTTAACGCTAAGTGCACTTGCTTTTGCTTCAGTGACTGTTGGTTTAACTTCTTCAACTTTCTTAGCGCTAACTTTCTTAGTTGATTTCTTTTCTTCTTTAACTTCAACTTTCTTTTCTTCAGCAACTTTAGCTTTTGGAGATTTCTTTTCTTTAACTGGAGCAGCTTTTGAAGTTTCAGCTTTCTTTGCTGGAGCTTTCTTAGCTACTGGTTTCTTTTCAATTTTTTCTGCCATAACTTATCTCCTATTTCTTTGCAGATGGTTTAACACCAGCTGCTGCCATATTTGCGGCTTTATCTTCAGCATTATTTCCAAAGTGACCTTTGAAAGTTCTTGTTGGAGCAAATTCACCTAATTTATGTCCAACCATATCTTGTGTTACATAAACTGTAATAAAGGTGTGGCCATTATAAACAGCAAAGGTGTGTTCGACAAAATCTGGGAAAATTGTACTTCTTCTACTCCAAGTCTTGATGATAGCTTTTTTGTTGCTTTCATTGAGTTCTTGGACTTTTTTCATAAGGTGTCCATCAACGAATGGTCCTTTTTTAAGACTTCTTGACATATTTATCTCTCCTTTCCTTTACTATTTATCATTTATTCTACGAATTATAAGCTTGGTAGAAGCTTTCTTATTCTTACGGGTCTTGAGACCTAAAGCTCTCTTACCCCATGGAGTACGTGGTGCATCGTGACCAACTGGACACTTACCTTCACCACCACCGTGTGGGTGATCAGGTGGGTTCATAGCGCTACCTCTAACGGTAGGTCTAGTTCCAAGCCATCTGGTTTTACCAGCTTTACCAACGTTAACAAGGGTATAATCTTCATTTCCGACTGAACCGATTGTAGCTCTACAACTTGCTAAGATTTTACGCATTTCACCGCTTTGTAAACGGATAATGACATATTTTCCTTCTTTACCAAGAACTTGAGCACTACATCCAGCAGCACGGCAGAGTTGACCACCTTTTCCAGGTTTAAGTTCAACACAGTTAACGACAGTACCTTCTGGGATATTTTCAAGTTTCAAACAGTTACCAACAATGATATCTGTATGATCATCACTAATGATTTTATCTCCAACCTTTAATCCTTTTGGTTGAATGATGTATCTCTTTTCGCCATCTGCATAATTGATCAAAGCAATGAAAGCATTACGGTTTGGATCATATTCGATAGCAGCAACTTTTCCAGGAACACCCTTCTTATCTCTTTTGAAATCGATAATACGATATTTTCTCTTGTTACCTCCACCAATGTGACGGCAGGTAATAACACCTTGGTTATTTCTTCCACCAGTCTTTTTTAAGGTAACAACTAATGATTTCTCAGGAGTGCTCTTTGTAATCTCCTCGTAAGAAGTAGTTTGCATAGCTCTTCTTGAAGGAGTATATGGTTTATAACTTTTAATTGGCATATTTTTTCTCCTATATTATATAAGGATACGGGTTTATTCCTTGAAAAGGTCAATAGCTTGTCCACTTTCTAAACGGACAACGGCCTTTTTGTATCCACTTAATTTACCTTGGAATCTACTTCCACGAGTAGTTCTCTTTGGTTTAACGTTAACAGTTTTAACTTCTAAAACTTTAACGCCATAAATTCTTTGAATAGCATTCTTAATTTCGATTTTGTTAGCATCCTTTTGAACTTTGAAGGTTGCTTTGTTTTCTTCGGAAGTTAAGCTCATGCTCTTTTCAGTAATAATTGGTTCAATGATTACTTCATGATCATGAATAGTTGCTTTTGGGAATTTTGAAGAAACTTCTTTAACAGCTTCTTTTTTAGCGGCTTTCTTAGCTGGTTTCTTTTCTTCTTTGACTTCGCTAACTTCAGCGACTTTCTTTTCTTTAGCCATTATTTAAGTCCCTCCTCTACTTTCTTTAAGTCTTCTTTAACGATGACAAGTTTTTCAGTATTTAATAAATCATAAACACTTAAATTGTCATAACTTCTATTTAAAACATTTGGAAGATTGTTTGAAGCTTGTAAGACTTTATCATCATCACTGACAAGTAAAACCTTATTTTCATTAATTTTTAATGCTTCTAATAATTTGACAATTTCCTTTGTTTTGCCTTCAACTTTTAAACTATCAAGAACGATCATATCTTTCTTAGCTAAAGCACTTAATGCACTCTTGACTGCGATAGCATGTTCTTTCTTGTTTTGTCTAATCTTGAAGTTTTGAACTCCGGTTGGACCAAAGACGGTTCCGCCACCAACCCAAATTGGTGATCTTGTTGAACCAGCTCTTGCTCTACCAGTTCCTTTTTGTCTGAATGGTTTCTTACCACCGCCAGAAACTTCAAATCTCTTTTTAGTTTTGGCAGTTGCTTGTCTTAAATTTGCTCTATAAACAAGAACAGCATTGAACATTGCAGAATCTGAACCATCAGCTTCAAATCCAAATACGTTTTTGGAAACATCAACAGTAGAAGCTTCAGAACCATCTTGTTTAAATACTTTTAATTTCATTGTATTAGCCATAAATGATTTCCTTTCTACTATTTATTTTCTTCACTGCTTGGAGCACTTGCTTCAGCAGCAGCTTCTTCAGCTTTCTTAGCTTCAGCAGCAGCACGTTGTGCAGCAGCTTTCTTTTCTTCAGCAGCTTTCTTAGCGGCTTCAACTTTTGCTTTTTCTTCTGCTTTCTTTGCTTCTTTTGCAGCAGCTTCTTCAGCAGCCTTTTGAGCAATTGCAGCATCATAAGCAGCTCTATCAAGTAATGGTTTAATTGTTTCTGGATGTTTAATTCCTTTAACAGCGCTACGAATCATAACGATGCTTAACTTACTACCAGGAACACCACCACTAACTAAAATATAATTTTTAGTTGCATCAACTGAGATAACACGAGCATTTAAGACTGTTGCTCTATCATTGCCCATGTGTCCAGCCATTTTCTTACCTGGAATAACACGGTTGTTGCAACGACCGTTATTAGCGAATGAACCTTGTCCTCTATGGTAACCACTACCATGTCCTTTAGGTCCGATTTTGTGATGCCATCTCTTAATAACACCAGCATATCCTCTTCCTTTTGAGTGACCGATTACATCAACAACATCACCAACTTGGAAGATGTCAGCTTTAATTTCTTGACCGACTTCATAATTGCTAAGTTCATCACCCTTTAATTCATATAAATGTTGTTTTGGTGAAACATTAGCTTTCTTGTAAATTCCTTTTAATGGTTTATTTACATTTTTCTCTTTCTTATCTTCATATCCGACTTGAAGAGCTTCATAACCATCTTTTTCGACGGTTTTCTTTTGTGTAACAACGTTTGGTAAGACTTCTACAACAGTGACGGCATACATTGTTCCATCTTCTGCATATACCTCGGTCATACCAATTTTTCTACCGATGATACTTTTCATTGTGCCTTACCTCCTATAACTTGATATCGATATCAACACCACTTGGAAGATCTAACTTACGTAAAGCTTCAATTGTTGCATTGTTTGGATTAGTGATATCGATAATTCTCTTATGTGTTCTAATCTCAAATTGTTCACGAGAGTCTTTGTATTTAAAGACAGCTCTTAAAATTGTGTAGACTTGTTTTTCCGTTGGAAGTGGAATAGGTCCGACTACTTCAGCACCTGTGTTTCGAATTGCAGTTACAATCTTACTAACCGCAAAATCTAATACTTTGTGGTCATAGGCTTGTAAACGAACTCTAATCTTTTTGACTTTTGCCATGAATTTTTCTCCTTTCAATAACAGGCTTTCAATAATGCTCATTACGAGTTACCTGATAACCACTCATGACAACGCCTGTTGGTGTATCAGCAATCTCGCAAATCATCACATCAGTCAGCGTTAAATATAATAGCTTTATATGTAATATAAATCAACAAAAATCGACAAAAAAATTAAAAAAATAGCGAATTTCTTAAATTGGAATTCGCTTCTTTTTTGACTAAATTTTGTTAAATTTTGTTTTATGCCGCTTCTATTTTTGCAATTTCTTTTACGATTTTTGAAATCTCATCACAATTAACCGAGCAAATAGCAACTCTTATGCAATTATCAGAAATAGGAGAAACATAAATATGTTCATCAAATAATTTTTCAACAACATCATAAGCATTTTTCTTTGTCTTTAATGTGATGTAAAACCCATCATGATATGGCAAATACTCGATACCACATTTATCAAAATTTTCAATAATACATTTTGACCTAGAAGCCAAAAGTTCACGATATGATCGAATCTCTTCTTGAATATTCTTTTTTGATTCAAGATTATTCATGACCTCTCCAACAGGTCCAATTGCTTGTCCATTTGGACCACTTATTGTACCCCTAGAATAAGAAGCAATTTGGCCTTGAATATCTTTTGCGGTCTCTTCATCTTTTGAGAACACTAAAAGAGCACCACATCTAACTCCATAGATGCCAAAAGACTTAGAGCCACTAAAAGTAAGATAATAGTTAAAATTGTTCTTTTTATAAGCGTAATCTAAACTTTCCAAATGTGATTTTGCGTAATCCACATATGCAATATCCAAGATTAAGTCAAGCTTATTTGATTCTTTGTTATATTTCTCTAATAGACAAAATAATTTATTTGTTTCTTCGCTTGTAAAACTATACCCAATTGGGTTTTCGCATGGATCATTTATTAAAATGACTACTTTATTCGCTTTCATTAACGAAGATTTGATTGCATCTTCTAAACCTTCAAAATTAAATTTATTATCTTTGATAACTTCAAATCTTGCAGTTTCTACGCCAGCTTTTTCAGCAATAGTAACATAATTTGGCCATACAATATCGCCAAAAATTAAAATTGCTTTTTCATCAGCCGCAATTCTAAAAGCAGTTGCTAACGCACCGGTTCCACCAATCGTTGCACCAAAAGAAAATAACTTTGAATTCAAAATTTCTTCTGGTCTATCAAATAACCATTTTACAGTTCCTTCTTTAAAGGATTTATACCCTACTACTGGCGCATAATCTAAATAATTACATGCCGAACTTTTTAAAACTTTTTTAACTTCAGTAAATGTCAATAAATTATGGTCATCATCACGTAATGTTCCAACGCAACCATTAATGACTTTATTGCCAGCTAATGCATCTTCCTTTGCTTTTGTATTAATCATCAAAATATCAAATTTTAAACTCATATTATCACCTCAAAAAAGTATACTTGAAATTATCTATTTTACATTAAAAATTTTATTTCTTAATTTTATTTGAATACTCAATCAAATCAATATATCGCGATTTATCAAAAACTACTTCTTCCTTAATGTGGTCTAATCCAGCTTCTTTAATAACATTTTCCCATGGAGAATTGGTATAAGTAATATATTTCTTTAAAATACGAATTTCCATTCTAATATACTTAAGTATTTTATTTTTTTCTTTTAAAGAATATTTTGAAATCATTACGTAATACAAAAAAATAAATCTACGAACAAACAAGCTAAATTTAAAAAAATCAGCACCTTTTTTCTCACCATATTTTGCTATGGCATAAATTTTCACAAAAGCCAAAAAATTAATTGATAATTGAACATATTTAAGAGCATCCCAATCCTTAGTTATTGAACCATCATGATAAACATAATAATAATTTCTTTTTTGTGTCCAATAAATTTTTTTGGCATTCATAAAAGCCATGGATGAAAAAGTAAGGTCCTCCACAACTTTTTTTACATCTATAAACTTACAATCCTTTAAAATATCTTTCTTAAAAAATTTATACCATAAGTATCCCCTTATGAATACATCATTAGCCATAAACTGAACTGCTTTTCTTTGGGAAACATATCCTTTATACGGAATAAAAGATAGGAAAAATCTTCCTTTTTTACCTTTTTTATACATATAAAAATTAGTGATCAATACATCTGCGTCTTTTTCTATAGCGGTTTTATAGAAATACGAAATATAATCTTTAGATACAAAATCGTCTCCATCAACAAAGGCAATATATTCGCCTTTAGCAGCTTTTAAACCATCATTTCTTGTAAATGAAACATTACCATTTTGAACATCTATTCTTTTGAAAACCTCAGGTTTAGTCGATACAAATTCATCAATGATATTTGGCGAATTATCGTTTGGACAATCACTAATACATAAAACTTCATAAGGCAAATCAAAATCTTGATTAAGCAAAGAGCCTAAACATCTTTTTAAATATTTAGCAACGCCATGAATTGGAACTATAACGGATACTTTTATGTCATTCATTTTCTTTACCTTTTAAACTAAATTCACATCCACAATAATCTTGTCTATATACATTAAAAACCTTTGATAGTTCAACTCCCAAATCTTGACCACCACTCTTCTTAAAATCATTTACGAAATATTTAATGTTTGGATACTTTTTTTCTAAAGACTTACCTAAGCTATTAAGATAATAAGCATCTTTATTTCGCGAAATAGACATAACTGTTGTAACTAAATTATAACCATTATCATTGGCATAATCAAAAAGTCTCTCCATACGCATCTTAATGCATAGATGACACCTAGCTCCACCTTCTTTTTCATCCTTGAAAGGTTCTAGTGCACAGATGAAATTATTGTGATCATAACCATCTTCAATAACTCCAATCTTTGTATTTAGTTTTTTCTCAATTATTACTACATATTCCTTTAATGCATTCAATCTTTTTAAATATTCTTCATATGGATATATATTAGAATTAGAAAATAAGATTGTTACATCAAATAGATCTTGCAAAAAAACAAGAGGATAACAAGAACATGCACCGCAGCAAACATGTAACAACAATCTAGGTTTCTTGTTATTGTTCTCTTTTCTAATTTTCTTATATTCTTTTAAAGATTCTTTATAATAATTAATTTTTTGTGTAATCGTATTTTCCATATATAAACATTGCATCACCGAAACTAAAAAATCTATATTTTTCATCAACGGCGTGCTTATAACAATTTAATGTAAACTCTCTACCCATAAATGCACTAACAAGCATTACAAGCGTAGATTTTGGCAAATGAAAGTTTGTAATTAATGCATCAACTGCTTTGTATTGATAACCTGGTTGAATAAAGATATTTGTATCTTCTTTGCATTCTTTAAAAGTCCCATATTTTGAATAAACAGATTCTAAAGTTCTTACAGATGTTGTTCCACAAGCAATAATTCTTCTTCCTTCATTTTTAGCATCGTTAAGTTTTTTTGCAGCATCAGCACTCATCTCAAAATATTCTGAATGCATAACATGTTTATCAGTATCTGTTACTTTAACAGGTCTAAATGTTCCAAGCCCAACATTCAAAGTTATATCAATGATAATAACGCCTTTTTCTTTTAATTTTTCTAATAATTCATTAGTAAAATGGAACCCAGCAGTAGGTGCTGCAGCACTACCTTCAACTTTAGCATAAACCGTTTGATAATCATTATTATCACTAACTTGTTTTTTAATATAAGGAGGAAGAGGCATTAAACCAATTTTGTCTAATTCTTCAAGGAAAATTCCGTGATATTTGAATTTGATATGTCTTATTCCCTCATCTAAAACTTTTATACAAGTTCCAATTAAAATATCATCTTTAAAATGTAAAACCGTTCCTTCTTTAATGACTTTCGCATTCCCACAAAGCGCTTCATAAGTATCATCCCCTAGGTCTTTTAAAAGAAGAACTTCAACTTTAGCTCCGGTGTCTTCTTTTATAGCATAAAGTCTTGCAGGAATAACTTTTGTATTATTTCTAACTAAAACGTCGCCTTTGTTTAGATAATCATATATGTCATAAAAATGCTTATCTTCATAAGTTTTGTTTTCTCTATTAACAACAAGTAATTTACAATCATCTCTTTTTTTGCATGGAGTTTGCGCAATTAATTCTTCGGGCAAATAATAATCAAATAAATTTATATCCATATTAAAAACCTCTTTTATCCCCGTATTTATTTAATATTTCTTCTTTGTATTCTAAAAATCTGTCTTCTTTAATTGCCTCTCTTGCACCTTCCATTACAGAAATTAAAAATCTCAAGTTATGAATGCTCAAAAGCCTTTTTCCAAAAGATTCATCAGCAACATAAAGATGCCTTAAATATGCTTTGGTAAAATTTTTACAAGTATAGCAATCACATTCTGGGTCCAAAGTCGTAAAATCTTCTTTATATTTTTCGTTTTTGATATTAACTCTACCATTATGAGTCATTAATGTTCCGTGCCTTGCAATTCTAGTTGGCAAAACACAATCCATCATATCAACACCTTTTGCAACGCCTTCAAGCATATAGTCTAATGATCCAACCCCCATTAAATATCTTGGCTTATCTTCTGGAAGATATTTAATTGCATAGTCAATCATCCTAAAACAAACTTCTTTTGGTTCGCCAATTGATGTACCACCAATTGAATATCCGTCAAAATCCATTTTTACAAGTTCTTCAGCACACATTCTTCTTAAATCTTCATAATCCCCGCCTTGAACAATACCAAAAAGAGCTTGATCTTCTTTTTTATGCGCTTCTTTTCCTCTTTTCGCCCATCTTAAAGTTCTTAAAGTTGAGTCTTCAGCGTATTTCCTTGTTGCTGGATAAGGAATGCATTCGTCAAAAGACATAGCAATATCCGCACCAATTTTTTCTTCGATACCCATTACAATTTCTGGCGAAAAGAAAATCTTATCTCCATTTAAATGTGATTTAAATGTCACGCCTTCTTCTTTAATATCTCTTGATTTAGCAAGCGAAAAAACTTGGAAACCACCACTATCAGTTAGCATTGGTCCTTTATAATTCATAAATTTTTGAATGCCACCAGCTTTATCAACAATATCTTCACCAGGTCTCAAATGTAAATGATAAGTATTTGCCAAAACAACTCCTGCATGCATATCATAAAGTTCTTCCGGAGAAATTGTTTTAACGGTTCCTACAGTACCAACAGGCATAAACATTGGAACTTCAACAT
Organism: Gemmiger formicilis; assembly: GCA_963626345.1. Taxonomy (GTDB): domain Bacteria; phylum Bacillota_I; class Bacilli_A; order RFN20; family CAG-826; genus Onthovivens. The sequence goes on from CAVFXI010000029.1 coordinate 20,570, forward strand.
CTCCATGTGGAGTATGAAGAATCCCATATCTTGCACCGCAATTCTTGTCAACATGTAATATTTCTAAATAAAATCCTTTACTCATAGCGCCCTATATTAGCATTTTATAAATCAAAAATAAAGAGATGCACAAATGCACTTTTTTAAATTTCCATATATATAACGACCTCTTTTATTAAATTACCATTTAACATCTTCGTTTTGCGTTATATAAATTACATTTTTAATTCCCTTAATTTTCTTAACTAAAATCAAAAATAATGGATAACCAATACAAGTAACAACTATTAATTCACCTAATCCAACAAAAGCAAATGATGCCCAATAAAAAGTATATAAAGGAACAGATGTATCATATAAAAATATAACAAAAGGAACAATTATTGCATTTATAATTGCAGGCATAAGCGAAGATAAAAATAAATTCTTAATTGTTTTAGAAATTAAGATAATAAATAATCCGCTAATTACAGTTGCTAGTGTTCCAAACACTAAGTCTGGCCATCCATAAAGCGAAATAATATTAGTTAATAAGCATCCTAAAGAAACACCAAATATATATGTTGGATTAAAAAATATTAATAAATTTAATAGTTCGCTCAACCGAAATTGTAAGGATCCACCAACAAATGCAAGTGGACCACTAATTAAAGACAACACAACATATAATGCAGCAATTATTGCGTTAATTGCTATCATTTTAATCAAAGTATTCTTTTTCATTCAAAGAAACCCCCTGTTTAATTTTACGAGTGGTTAGTCATGGGAAGACACTCGAGCACGTTGCATATAATACTATGCAAATTTAATAATTCAAATAATTATTTTAATTCTCTAAAGTTAACAGCTGTATCACTGATATGAACTTTAAAATATCGATCATTAGTATAATGTTCTTTCAAATAAGCATCAAATTTATCAGCAAAATCATTTTTAACAAATGCCAAGCAAGTTCCTTTAAAACCTCCGCCATGAATACGGATAGCACCATTTTTACCAAGGAATTTGTCAACATCATCAACTATATTTTGCATTGAATCTTCGTATTCGCCCTTAACAAATGTATTCTCAAGATTAACTTTACTGCTATGTTGCGAATTTCTAATAGCTCCTAAAAAATCTTCAAGATTATTTGACTCAATCGCTTCTTTTGCATATTTGACATTATTATTTTCAAGGAAGAAATGTTTTGCCTTTCTTTTAACTTCATCAGAACAATCTAATTTCTCAATTTTGTCATAAATATCAACAGAGTTAACATCTCTTAAAAAATGTTTACCTTCTAATTTTTCAGCAACTTCATACATTGAATTTGGAATTGCTGCATAAAGAGGAGTTAAATTGCTATGATTTCCAGTTGATTTAATTAAATATAAAGTTAATGGTAATTTAAAATCTAATGTTTCTACAACAGGATTGTCAATATCTTTGAAATCAATAAAATTACAATTTCCAAAACTTGTTCCAATTTGATCTAAAAGACCACATGGTTTACCAAAATAATGGTTTTCACTAAATTGACCATCTTTTGCTATAACCATTGCAGGAATTTTTCCATCATTATATAAGTACGAAATAATGTAGCCAAATAAAGATTCAATTGCAGCTGAACTAGAAACGCCAGCCCCAAAAGGAATATCACTATCAATTACGGCATCAAATCCACCAATGTTATAGCCTTGTTCTTTTAGTTTAAATAAGATACCTTTGCACAATCCTAAGGATGTATTTTTATCGCTTTCTTTGACTTCTAAATCATCAAGATCAAATACCATAAATGGATATCCATGCGATTTAATACGGACCATATCTTTATTTTTATTTAAAACAGCTTTTACTCTTAAAGAGCAATTTGCAACCAAACATAAACCATGGTTGTGGTCAGTATGATTCCCAATAATTTCAAATCTTCCACCTGTATCAATATAATAAGTTGGGTCTTCTTTATAAACATCATTAAATCTATCAATTAAATCTAATTCATTTATCATAAATGCATTCCTCCAATAAATTTATCTAATCCTAAACTGCCACTATAATCATTTTTAAAGACTGCAGTATTTTCAAGGATACCTTTACAAACATTGTTAATGTATTCCTTAATCTTATCTTTAATCATTAACTTGCTATAATCTTTTTGCAATGCATGAATCATTGGCAAAAATTGCTCTAAATCTTCATAATTTTTCACAATCTCTTCATCGTTATAATTTTTTGAAAGGACATCTTGAATTTCGCCACTTTGTCTCACAAGTCTAGCTGGTAAAATGAAAAGTCCCATTGCTTCGATAATTCCAATACCTTCCTTTTTAATCATATGATATTCAGGATGTGCATGGAAAATACCATCTGGATATGTCGCATCACATCTATTATTTCTAAGAATTAAATACATAAAGTATGTATCGCCAACTTTTCTAACTGAAGGAGTAATTGTATTGTGTTTTCCTTGTTCATCGATTGCAATAATATCATTATCTTTATCACTATAATCTCTCCAAGTTGCTAATATTTCACTGGCAAGATTAATCATCTCTTCTCTATTTTTACTTTCTATCATTAAACAGGTATTGTACCAATTTAATTTATACAATTTGCAATCTTTGAATCGCGAAAGTTTATATTCTTTAGCGGGATTTTGTCTCATAATTGGTAATAAATGTTCACCACCTTGGAAGTGTTCATGATTCAAAATTGATCCACCAACAATTGGTAAGTCAGCATTACTTCCAATAAAGAATGATGGGAATCTATCAACAAAATCACATAAAGAAATAAATGTGGTTTTATCAATTACCATATTTGAATGTGTTTCTTTTAAAACGATGCAGTGCATATTGAAATATCCGTAAGGGGAATATTGCAAATACCAATTTTCATTATTGAGTTTTAAAGGAATCAATCTAATATTTTCCCTAGCTGGATGCTTTTCATTACCATAAAAACCAAGGTTTTCATAGCAAAGCAAGCACTTCGGATATTTTTCTTCATTACTTGGAGTTTTAGCTATTAATTTAGCAATATCTTTATTATTTTTTTCGGGCTTGGATAAGTTAATACTAATCTCTATATTCTTATCTTCAAAATTCGAATCCCACAACAAATTTCTATCTATTTTGGTTTTTGCTACATAATTATTTTTGATTGATAAATCATATAAATAATCTAAAGCTTTTCTATCATTTTCTTTTTCGAGTTCAACGAAATTGCTTGTCACAGTAGAAGGAATAGGTGTAATAAAACCCATTAACTTTGTAGCAAATAATTCAGCATCATGTTCTGAATACTTTAACTCATTAACAAGATATTCTTGAATCTTTTCAACAAACTCATCAGGAACTTTCATCTCAGCAATTTTCTTTAAATCAACTTCCTCATTACTTGGTTTAGTCACTTTTAGTTCGCCTAAAAGCATATTCTTGAAATATAAAGAATCTTCTTCTTTCATTCCAAGATGAATCTTTGCATATTCAATTAATTGATTAATAACTTCGCTAATCATATCTATTTTCTAAGATCCTTAATCTTTAAAAGAATAAAGTGCTTATACTTATCTCCTTTTCTAATTTTCAATGAATCAATATTGTAGTTGAAAAGTTGAGGTTCAAGAGCTAAAGCTCTTCTACCGGTATCAACTTCGTCAAATTGAGCAAATTTAATAGGGGTTCTAAAATTATCACAAAAAATATTAATTGCTGGATAATCAGTATATAAACTAAGTTTACAATCCTTATTTTTCAAGATCACTTGTGGTTTATTAATGACCACATCATTGAAAAGTAGAGTATGGTCTATAGTTTTAACAAATACTTTTTTCTCAATATAATTTAATTTTGGATTTAGTTTTGATGCTTTATTAAAATCAAGATATTCAGGAACATCATCGACTCCCGTAATAAATGTTGTTTCATCAATTACTCCATATTTAGAAGCATTAACTTTCAATGTATAATCACTTACATCTTGTGAATTGAAAAGATTGTAATAATTATGATTTGAAAGATTCAATAAAGTTTTTGTTGATGTCGATCCTTTATAAACAATCTTGAAATTATTATTTTTAAATAATTGGTAAATAACCTTTAATTTTGCATTGCCAGGGAATCCATTTTCACCAACACGGCTGCTGATTGAAAAAATAACTTCAGTTCTATTTTTGAATTCTTTAATTTCATATTTCCATGGTTTAAATGATAATGAATGAATTTCACCACCATGCAAACTATAACCTGCCATTGTTTCGTCAAGATTATAAGTTTCGCCATCAATATCTCCATGACATCTAATTCTTCCGGCAACTCTAGCTAAAGTTTTCCCATAAAATTGTGGACAATATAACCATTTTTCCTTATCTTCAAATTCTAAAATTAATGGCATATTATCGTATCTTAATTTAAAAACACCAGCACCAAAATTTGAAAATTCTGCACTTAATTTATCGCCATTAGAAATCTCGATAAAAACAATATCATCTTTATATGTTGAAATTTTATTTTCCATAACAATTCCCTTCCTCATAATAATTATAATAATTTTAAGTAACTATTCAGTTAAAAAATGAAATTTTAATTAAAAACTGCTTAAACCTTTTAAAAATAATTTAGTCAAAATCCATAGATGGTTTTTAATTTATTAAATTATTTAATAAAAAGAGAATGATTTGTATTAACAAAAACATTCTCATTTTAAGATAAATCAATCAGCCAAAGTTCCCATTGGATCCCATGGTTTTAAAACAACTGGTTTTTCTTTATAAGCAGCAAGTTCTTCATCATTAAGATATTTTTTCAAAATGACAGCTTGATAAACATAAGTATCAAACCAACTTGAAGACATAATGAAATACCCTTTATTTCCAATTGAATCACCCCAACTGTTTTCAACTTTCCATTTTGTAGGAACACCATCTTTAATATTTACACCAGTTAAGCACATGGCATGATTCATGGCGCTAGCTCTATAATCAAGCATTGCTGCTTTTTCAAATTTAATATCAAAAGAGAATGCAGACATATAATCATAAGCTTGATCATCCCAAACACCTGTATTTCTATCTCCATACGCACCAACATCACTGCCAAACCAAACAATATCTCCACCTTTAATTTGAGCAACAATCAATTCTTTAATTCTGTCCATTGGAAGATTTAAGTGTGTAACAAGTTTTCCTTCAACTACATTACCCAAATAATCAATTGTGTATGATTTCATGAATGGTTTGTCGCTTGTTGGAGAATTAATAATTGATACATATTCATCAATCCTGCTCCCAACATATTTTTCAAAGAAAGATTTTGGAGTATAGCCTTTCTCAATATGATACTTTTTATCTTTGTCGGTATATTCAAAATCAAATTCAGTTGGAGGAACACCAAAACAATTAACTAATAATGCATAAATTTTATTTAATGTTTCATCTTTTAGAGTTTGAACTTCTTTATCTTTTCCTTGATGTGATAATTTCTGAGCTTCATAAGCAAACTGTCTTAAATATGAATTAAGCAATTGGTCGCTATATCTTGTATAACTTGATTGATATGTTTCATCAAAAACACCTTTTGGCACAATACCATATTTAACAACTAAGTTTCTAAACATATCCCATTGGCCACCATCACCAACAGCATTATCTAACAAATACATGAAGGTTCTATCATCTGGTTTAGAATCAATTAAATCAATAATAGATGTGAGGAAGTAGTTTGCTTTTTCGAGTTTATCAAAAAATGCTACATAATTTTGTGATAATTCAAAATTATCTAATTTACATTCCTTTGCAATAATTTCACGCAAAACATTTAAACCCGCAAAAATCCAACATCTTCCACTACCTTTTTGATTGGCAACTGGTAATGTTTTAATTTCATCAGAAAAATTATTTAATGTTTCAACACTATTTTTTGAATCACTAACAATTGTTGGTATGTCAGTTTTTGAAAGAGCATGTCTTACCAAAACATTTGATCGATTACAAAAATAGTTTTTCCCCAATTCAGAATAAACTTCAGCACTAATGCTTTGCTCATTCAAATCAACTTTTTTCATAGGATTTCCTCCATTCGATAGTATGTATTTTACCACCAATTATATTTTATAAAAATATAAAGCATTCTTTTATTGGCAAAAATTGGCGGAAAGTGATATAAATTTTTTATGAAAATTAACTTATCAAAAAAAGACATTGAAGAATTTAATAAATTATTAGATACAAAGGACATTAATTTATCTATTGCAGACTTGACTTTAGATTATCTTGAAAATTGCAAAAACAATATAGGTATCGACCTCTTTTCATCATTTGAGGATTTAGATAAAGAAAAAGCATTCTATTATTCCTTCATGGATGTAATGGAAATTGATTATGAAAATAAAGAAAATAGATTTATTGGTGAAAATTATATATTGCCAGGTATAAAATGCTTAAAAACCAAAGAATATGAAGAAAATCCATACGTTAAAAACATAAAAATTGATGGACAGCAATTTAAAAATTTAGAACTTAAAAATTTAAATTACCAACCTTATGAAGGGTTTCCTTTTGATGATATTAAAGTTGATGAGAATAATTATTTTAAAGAGATAACTCAATTAGGTTTTTTTGAAAAACCATATCAATTCCTTGCTCTTTTAGAAAACAACCAAATATGGATGAGTGTAAACCCAAATGAAATTGAAACAATGAAGAAACCAATTTCAAATGCAAAAGGCAATATTATTGTCTTTGGTTTAGGCATGGGATATTTTGCATATATGTGTTCATTAAAAGATGATGTCAAACATATTACAATTATCGAAAACAACCAAAATATAATTGAATTATTTAATTCTAAGATACTTCCACTATTCGAATACAAAAACAAAATTACAATCATTAAATCAGATGCATTTAAATTCCTGAAAAAAATTAAACCTAATGATTTCACATATGGTTTTGTCGATTTATGGCATAATCCAAACGATGGCATACATGCATTTTTAATGTTTAAATCAGAAGAATCTCGTTTAGAAGGCCTTAAATTTGATTACTGGCTTGAGACTGGACTACTTGCTTTACTTAGAAGATGTTTAATCACTTTAATTGATGAAGAAATTAATGGATCCACGGATGAACAATATCATTATCAAGAATGCGAAACTGATAAAATCATCAACAAATCCCACTTCTTTTTAAAAAATTACCCAATAAATAGTTATGAAGATATTAAAAAACTCTTAAGCGACAATTCGCTTAAGAGTTTAGCATCAAAGCTTTATAAATAATTATTTTTTAAGTTCAATAGCAACTAATTTACTGGCAATTTTTGGATCGACTTTTCCTTGAGTCTTTTTCATAACTTGACCAATAACAAAACCTTGAGCTCTGCCATTACCAGATTTAAATGATTCAGCAATTCCAGGATTTTCTTTAATAACTTCTTGAATTACAGCAATAATTTGACTTTCATCATTAATCAATGTTGCGCCCATTTCTTCTTTGAAAATTAATGGCGATTTATTTTCTTTTGCAACCTTTTCAAAAATCTTCTTGCCTTGTGAAGAATTGATTTCATTATTTTCTAATAATTCAACAAGTTCACTAATATATTTTGGTTCTACTTTAAAATTCAAAATAGTTATATTTTCCTTATTTAAAATAGAAAGAACATTTGAGATTATAAAGTTAGCAAGTGATTGATAATGCTTTGAATATTTTGCGCATTCATCAAAATACATAGCTAAATTCTTATCACTCAAAAGAATCTTTATATCCTTTAATTCAATGCCATAATTTTTAACAAATCTTTCAAGCATTTCGTCATATAATTCAGGACATGTATTTATTGCCTCTTCAATAAATTCTTTTGATAAATGAATAGGAACAATATTTGGCTCGCAAAAATATTTATAATCAACAGCATCCGTTTTAACACGCATTGTTATTGTTTCTTTTTTAACTTCATCAAATCTTCTAGTTTCTTGAATAACTTCATGACCAGTTAATAATGCTTCAGATTGTCTTTTAATTTCAAAATCTAACGCTTTTTCAATATCAACAATTGAATTTAAATTCTTAACTTCAACTTTAGTTCCAAACTTAGTTTCGCCATATGGTCTAATTGAAATATTTGTATCGCAACGCATACTTCCATTTTCCATCTTTCCATCACTAACATCAGCAAAAGTTACAATTTCTCTTAACTTTTCAACGTATTTACGAGCTTCTTCCCCGGTTCTAATATCAGGTCTTGTAACAATTTCCAAAAGAGGAACCCCAGCACGATTATAGTCAAGCAAAGAATAGTTTGAAAAATGTAATTGTTTACAAGTATCTTCTTCCATATGCATTCTTTCAATGCCAATTCTTTTCTTTTTACCATCAATTTCTATTTCGACATAGCCATCTTTTCCAATTGGTCTATATTGTTGAGTAATTTGATATCCTTTTGGTAAATCGCTATAAAAATAGTTTTTACGATCAAAATATAAGGTATCATCAATCGTCATATGTAAAGCATGTGCAATTCTCAAAGCTTTTCTTACAGCCTCTTTATTAACCCTTGGCATTGTGCCAGGATAAGCCATATCAAGCAATGCAACTAATGTGTTTGGTTCTTGTTCTGCTTTATTTGGAGCAACGGAAAACATTTTCGATTTAGTATTTGTTTCAATATGAGTTTCAATACCAATAACCGCTTCAAAATTCATATTATTTTCCCTCCTTTGTATTAATATCTAAGCCTTTTAAACCAGTAAAATCTTCTAAAGATAAAGCAATATCAAAAACACTTTCCTCGTCAAATGGTTTAGAAGTAATATTTCCACCAAAAGGCATGCCATCTTTAAAACCTAAAGGAATAGTAATTGATGGATATCCACCAAAATTACCATATGCAAGATAGTTATCAGCAATTAAATAAGTTGAAGATAATTTATCACTATCTTCACCAAATTTAGGAGCCACTTTAGGAGATGCAAGTAAATAAATAGCATCGTATTTCTCAAAAACTTCATTAAATGCATTAACTATTAATCTTCTTGCTTTTTGGGCTCTTAAAAATAAATCATGTTGATTTGCACTCATGAGTGAATATGATCCAATAACAAATCTACGTTTGATTAATGGCGAAAAACCTTTAGTTCTTGCATTATACATAACTTCTTGATAAGTTTTACCACCATAATTTGGACCGAACTTAATTCCATCAAGATTGGCATTATTTGAAGTTGCTTCTGCACAACTAATAATAAAATAAGCAGGGAATATTGAAGTCAATAAGTCTTCATTAATCGAAACAAAATCAATCGTGGCACCTTGTTTTTTAAGGTAATCTAATGAATCATTAAACTTTTTATTTAACACTTCATCTGTGACAGCTTCATAAATTTCTTTAATAACGGCAATCTTTTTTCCATTAATATTTTTATTCAAATTTTTATAATAATCAGGTCTAACTTTATATGAATTTGTTGCATCATTATCATCGTGTTTAGAAAGTAAATTTAAAGCTAAAGCACTTTCTTCAACTGATTTTGTAAAATATGCAACATGGTCCATTGAAGGAGCAAATGGAAATAATCCATATCTTGAAATTAATCCCCAAGTTGGTTTAAATCCAACAAGACCAGCATTACTTGCAGGCTTTCTAACAGAGTCTCCAGTATCACTACCTAAAGCAAATGGGACAATTCCTGCACTAACAGAAACCGCACTACCACAACTTGATCCACCAATCATGTATTCATGATTTTTATCGTATGGATTATAGGTAATTCCTTTATGACCAGATGTTCCAGTACCACCCATAGCAAGTTCATCAAGGGTTGCTTTTGCAATTAAAATTGCACCAGCATCATTTAAATATTTAACAACAGTTGCATCGAAAAGAGGAATGTAACCATTTAAGATATTGCTACTACCAGTTGATTCAATATCTTTTGTTGAAAAGTTATCTTTTGCAACATAAGGAATCCCATAAAAATAATTATCTTTTTCAATGCCTTTTTCATCTTCGATTTTAGCTTTTTCTAAAGCAAGATCATCTAAGATAATTTCAAAAGCATTATCTTTATTTTCGTGAGCTCTTTTTAAAGCTTCTTTTGTAAGTTCAACAATAGTAATTTCTTTATTTACTAAAGCTTCATGTATTTCAAAAATAGTTTTATCTAAATAGCTCATATTAAATTACCTTTGGAAGTTTGATTTGTCCATCTTGAACACTTCCAGCATTCCTTAATGCATCTTCTTTCTTAAGAGGAGTTCCTGGTTCATCTTCTCTTAAAACATCAATTGTAACTTCAAAAGGGAAAGTCATAGGTTCAACATCATCAACACCTTCAATTTTTCCAATTAAACTAAATTGTTCATTAATAATTCCAAATTCATCTAAAAGAGTGTCGTATTCTTCATCACTCATATCGAATAATAATCGATTTGCAGCATCTTTTAGAATTTCTTTATTTACTTTATTCACTCTTTTCTCCTTTCAATATATTCAAAAATTCTTCTTCGGTAAGAATTTTTATCCCTAAATTTTGAGCTTTGGTAAGTTTGCTTCCTGCTTCACTTCCAGCAATTACATAATCAGTTAGTTTTGAAACAGAACCACTAACATGTGCTCCTAAATCTTCAAGCATTGAAGTACATTCTCTTCTACCATAAGTCTCTAAAGTTCCAGTTAGAACTACCGTCTTATTATAGAAGAAACTATTTTCATTTACATTACTATTACCTAAATACTTTGTATTTACATTCATTTCTTCAAGTTTTTTAATTGTTTCAATGTTCTTTGGGTTTCTAAAATATTTATAAATAGAATTTGCAACAACTTCACCAACATCATTAAGTTTTAATAAATCTTCAACAGATGCATTCATCAAAGCATCAATGCTTTTAAAGAATTTTGCTAATTCTTTTGCCATCTTTGATCCAACTTCATTAATGCCTAACCCAAATAAAAGTTTTTCTAAACTATTATTTTTACAAGCTTCAATCGAATCAAGTAAATTATTAACAGATTTATTGCTCCATCCATCAATATTCATAAGTTCATCTTTATGATTTTTTAGCATAAATATCGAAACAATATCAGTTATGAAACCTTGGGCAAAAAATTCTTCACAAGTCTTATCCCCTAATCCTTCAATATCCATTGCATCTTTAGAAGCAAAATGAATTAAACTTTCAATGCTTCTTGATGGACAATTTTCATTTGGACAAAAATGCATATTTTCAACTTTTTCAAGAGGAGTTCCACATTCTGGACAATTTGTAATCATCTTGAACTCTTTTTCTTCGCCAGTTCTTCTTGAAATTACTGGGCCAACAACTTCAGGAATAATGTCGCCTGCTTTCCTTAAAACAACATAATCACCAATTTTAAGTCCTTTTTCATTAACAAAATCTTCATTATGCAAAGTTGCTCTTTGCACGGTTGATCCAGCAACTCTAATAGGTTCTAAAACTGCATTTGGTGTTATTTTTCCAGTTCTTCCGACTGTATAAACAATATCTTTTAATTTAGTAATAACTTCTTCAGGCGGAAATTTATAAGCGATTGCCCATTTTGGAGTTTTAGCAGTATTTCCTAAAATTTCATATAAAGAAAAATCATTAGTTTTTAAAACAATTCCATCAATATCGTAAGGTAATTCGTTACGTTTTTTAGTAAATTCTTCAATATAAGCAAGTATCTCTTTTTCACCAGTTACAAGTCTTCTATTAGGATTTGTTTTAAAACCTAATTCATCAAGTTTTTTAAGAGCATCAAAATGTGTTTTGATACCATAATCTTCGGCATTTGTGAAATAATACCACCATGCATCAAGTTTCCTTGCTTTAGCAATTGAACTATCTAAATTACGAATTGATCCAGCTGCTGCATTTCTTGCATTAGCTAAAAGTGGTTCACCATTCTTTTCTCTTTCTTTATTCAATTCTTCTAATGATTTTTTAGGCATATATACTTCACCACGAACTTCAACGTGTCCTGGAAGATTTATATGCGTTGGAATCGAAGGAATTG
>CAVFXI010000030.1:0-14801 GCA_963626345.1 Gemmiger formicilis
GCTAACAATTCTTTATGATTTCCGGTTTCAACAATATGACCTTTTTTCATAACAATAATTAATTTTGCATTCTTAATTGTTGATAAACGATGTGCGATAACGAAAGATGTTCTGTTTTTCATGATGTTATCAAGAGCATCTTGAATTTGTTGTTCTGTACGAGTGTCAACAGATGAAGTTGCTTCATCAAGAATCATAATTTTTGGTTTACTAATAATTGCTCTAGCAATTGTTAGTAATTGTCTTTGACCTTGAGAAACGTTATTTCCATCTTCATTTAACATATAATCAAGTCCACCAGGAAGGGTATCAATGAAGTGTTTAACATGCGCTTGTTTGCATGCATTCAATATTTCTTCATCTGTGGCATTTTGATCGCCATAAAGTAAGTTTTCTCTTATGGTTCCTTTAAATAACCATGTATCTTGAAGAACCATGCCAACAGATCCTCTCAAACAATTTCTTGTATAATCCTTTGTTGATTTGCCATCAAGAACAATCGAACCATTATTTAAGTGATTTGGAATGGTATTAACAATTAAGTTAAGTTTTGCTTGTATTGAAACATCATCTAATAATGATTTATCTGCTTCTTTGCAGCAATTTAGATAATATTCACGGATATTTAATTTAGCTTTTTCAGTGTTTTCTTTAATTGAAAGAGAATCATCATAACTTAAATCTTCAATTTTTTGTGGTTTTAAATTTAATAGGGATGAGATTTGATTCATTATTTTAAGTTCGGTCTTAAGAATTTCTTCTTTTGTACGAACTGAATTAATTTCATAGAATCTCATAATTAAGTTAACAATGGTGGTTTTTCCAGCGCCTGTAGGGCCAACAATTGCTACTGTATCGCCAGCTTTGACATCTAATGTCCAGTTTTCAATCAATGGTTTTTCATCATTATATTGGAAGTAAACATCATCAAATTTGAAGTTTCCTTCAATTGTTTCTTCGTTGGTTTCTGAGTCTGGAAGGTCTGGTAATTCCTCTTCTTCATCAAGTAAGTTATAAATTCTTTCGCCACTTGCTAAAACTGATTGAATAACACTAGCAATTTGTCCTAATTGTTGGAACGGTTGGTTGAATAATCTAAGGAAAATAAAGAATACAATCATTGTTGCTGCATTACTTACAAGACCAGCAACGACAGAAATTCCAACATATGCTAAGTTTTGAATGAAGAATGTTGCAGGGAAAATAAGACCAGATAAGAATTGTGATGAACCATCTGCCTTTCTCATCTCTTCATTTGAAACATCAAACGATGCTTCGATATCTTTTTCTTTATTGAATAATTTAATAATTTTATATCCAGCATAATCTTCTTCAACTTTTCCATTTAAAACGCCTAATTCATTTCTATATTTAGTGAATTGTTTTCCACTGAATTTAGAAATAACAAAGACAACGATTAAGGTTAATGGTAGTGAGCAAAGAGCAACCATTGCGAGTTGCCAATTTGTGACAAGCATTGCAATAAGTGATCCAAGGAACAATGCTATGCCAGAGAAAACTTGAGTAATAATTGTTTGTAAGTTTCTTGAAATATTATCAACATCGTTTGTTCCAATTGATAAAGTATCGCCATAGGCCGTTCTATCAAAATACGATAATGGTAATTTATCTAATTTAATTTGAATTTTATCACGCATTTCATATGCATAATCAGCAGAAATTGATGCGGATAAAAATTGGGATAGCCAACTTAAAAGTGCACTGACAACGTAAATCCCTAAAACAATACCAAATTTTTGAAGGAATAAACTCCAAACAATATGTAATGTTTGATCTCCTCCAATTGTGAACATTGATTTCATTGTTGTTTCGTTTAGGATGTCTTGCAAATAAATAGGTGATAAGACACTTAAAACCGCTGATCCAATTGAAAGTAATATAACAACTATTATAAGTGGCAATTCATGTTTAAAATCTTTTATCATTCTAGAAGCGGTTTGTTTACTATTTTTTGGTTTAACCATAGTTCTTTCCATACGTGGCATAATTATTTACCTCCTTCTAAAACTGCAGCTTCATTCATCTTGATAGTTTTTTCAATTTCTTCAGCATCAAGTTGAGATTTAACAATATCTTGATAAACTTTGCATGTTTTTAATAATTTTTCGTGTTTTCCTTGACCAACGATTTGACCATCATTGATGACTAAAATATTATCAGCATCTAAAATTGAAGAAACACGTTGAGCAACAACAATAATAGATGAATCTTTTGCATATGTTTTTAATGCAGCTCTTAATTTTGCATCAGTTTTAAAATCAAGAGCACTAAAACTATCATCGAATACGTATATTTCTGGTTTTCTAACTAAAGCACGAGCAATAGCAAGTCTTTGTTTTTGTCCGCCAGAGAAGTTTTTTCCGCCTTGAGCAACATATGAATCTAATTTATCTGGAAGTTTATTAATGAAGTGTTCGGTTTGGGCGACACTTAATGCAGCATTTATTTCTTCATCGGTTGCATCTTCTTTACCAAAACGGATATTTTCTTTAATTGTTCCTTTAAATAAAACAGCGGTTTGAGGAACAAAACCTAATTTGTCTCTTAACATCTTTTGTGGATAATCTTTGACGTTAACTCCATCAACTAAAATATCACCTTCAGTTGCGTCATAAAATCTTGGAATTAAGTTAATAATGCTAGATTTACCAGATCCAGTTGAACCGATAATAGCAGTGACTGAACCAGGCGTAGTTTTGAAATTAATATGTGAAATAACAGGAGTTTTTGCATCTGGATATGTAAAACTTACATTTTTAAATTCAAGAACACCTTTTGTTGGATTAGTTTTGAGTTTATTAATTTCTTCTTCAGATAACTCTTTTTCTTTAATTGTGCTAACAGTATTTAAAACTTCGTTAATACGTCTATTAGAAGCACTTGCTTGAGGAATCATGACAAATAACATAGCAAACATTAAGAATGACATCATAATATTCATTGAATATTGAGCTGCAATTGCAACGTTAGTCAATGTTGTTCCTAAAACTTGTGAGCTGTCACTAGTTAATTTCAACCCATCAAGTAAATAGAAGCCTAAAGCATAAATTCCAATGAAACAGAAGTTGAAGACAACATTAATTACTGGATCAGCAACACTCATTACCCTTTGAACTTTAATAATGGTTTTTCTCATAACATCATTTGCATTATCAAATTTATGGTATTCAGTTTGTTGTTGATTATAAGCACGAACAACACGGATTCCAGTTAAGTTTTCTCTTAAAACAATAGTAACATTATCAATTGATTCTTGAATCTTCTTAAATAATGGAGTTGCAAAATGCAATAAAACTATAATGCCAACAGCAATTAAAGGCATGCAAATTGCTAAGATAATTGAAAGTCTAGCATCCATTGCTATGATTTTAACAAAAGCAATGATCATATATGTTGGTGACATAATAAGAGTTCTAATTGACATAGCAACTAAGTTCTTAATTTGTTCAATATCGTTTGTAGTTCTTGTAATTAAAGTAGCAGTGCCAAATTTGTTGTAATTTGATAAAGATAAAGAGTTAACCTTATAGAAAACTTCTTGTCTCATAAATTTACCAACAAATGCACCAAGCCATGCCGCAAAAAAGTTTTGCACAACTGCACAAAGTGCGATACCAGCGGCAATTAATAACATCCAGCCACCAGTTTCTAAAATTCCTGAGTTCATGGCATCTTTTGTTATTGTTCCACTTGCGTATTGGCTCATTAAAGTTTGAATGTTTCCCATTTTTTCAGGAAGCGTTAATTGTAAATAACATTGAGCAATAATACAAGCAGCAACAAAAAGGACTACGTACCATTTTTTAAATAAAATTTTAATAACCTTTTTCATTAAAAACCCTTCTTTCTAGTAAATATATTCATAATGACATCATCATTAGGAATTAAATCTACATTTGACTTATTTCTCATTTTCATAAAGGAAATACCGACTACACAACTTATATATGTAAGCAAAATTTCTTCAGGGACTCCAGGAGTTACTTCTCTTCTTTTTTGACCTTCTTTTATTTCTTTTAAAGTTTTCTTAAGAACAGGATGATTACTTAATTCATTCTTTAAATCTTTATAAGAGTTTATGGAAGTTAGAAGTTCTGAGAATTCCCAATAAACAAAGAAACATGCAGCAGGCTCAGTTTTTATAATTTGAAGCAACATTTGAACAGATTTTTCAATAAATTCATATCCTTTTAAGTGAGGATTGTTTAGCATTGAATCAGCTTCATCTCTTTTTTCTTTGCCTTCTTCATAAAATTCATTTTTTATAGCTTCTTTTGTGTCGAAGTAATGATAAAAAAGACCATGAGATATGCGACATTTTTTGCAAATGTCATCAATGGATACGTTGTCGTATCCTTTTTCACAAAATAAGGCAAGAGCAGCTTTTAGAATTTGGGACTTTCTTCTGTCCTTAATTTTCTCGTTTTGTTTGTTGGTTCGTGGCATAGTTTTTCCTTTCGAAAGGTTATTTTAAACTGATTGACTGATTAGTCAATAAAAAATTTAAAATTTGTTATATAAAAGTCATTTTATAGTATTGGATAAGGTGTGTCATATATGACATGTAAAAAACCATATATGAAACTTTATATTTTAAAAATTTAAATGTATTATATTGTCATGAAATTAATAGTTGGATTAGGAAATCCTGGTAAAAAGTATGAAAAAACCAGGCACAATGTTGGGTTTGAAACCATTGATAAATTTGGTGAATCTTTAGGATTAAATATTGAAAAAGAAGATTTTAAAGGTTTATATGCAAAGTGCAAATATATGGGAAATGATTTAATTTTATTAAAGCCTTTAACATATATGAATTTATCTGGAGAATCCATTTTAGATTGTGCACAATATTTTAAAATTGAACCAGAAGATATATACGTTATTTATGATGATATGGATTTTGCTCCTGGCGTAATGAAGATGAAAGAAAATGGTAGTAGTGGCGGCCATAATGGAATTAAATCTATCATCAGTTGTTTAGGTACCGATAAATTTGTTCATGTACGGGTTGGTACAGGAGCACCTACTTATGACACAATTGATTATGTTTTAGGGAAACCATCAAAAGAAGAAAGGCCTCTTATTGATGAAGCGGAAAATAGAGCTATTGAAGCGATTAAAACCGCTCTAAAAGAAGGAGTGCCAAAAGCTATGTCTTTATATAATAGATAAGAAGGGAGAATCGTTGATTAATTTAAAAAACTTGGCAATTGATGAATTCAAAACAGCCCCTACAGATAGTAATGTAGGTCATTTTGTAGTGGATTCATTTGTTGGAACAAGCTTCCTTGCTTTGAACTTATATAAAAAAACAGAAGATAATATTTTAATTTATTGTGCAAATAATTTTGAAGTTAATGAAATGTATAATTCTTTATCAACTTTTATTAAATCAGATGACATTATAACTATTCCAAGTGATGAATTATTAAGGGTTGAATATCTAAGTGAATCAAAAGAAATGTTGGCTCAACAAATATATGGATTATATAGTTTGTTAGGGGCTAGTCATAAAATAATCATTCTTGCACCATCTTCTTTATATAAATTTTATCCATCTAAAGAATTATTTATGAAATCGTGTTTAAAACTTAAAGTTGGTGAAACATATGATTTCAACAAATTAAAAGAGCAATTACAAAACATTTGTTATTCTAGGGTCCAAAAAATAGATCAATCTCTTCAATATGCAATTAGAGGAGATATTGTGGATATTTATTCGTTAAATTATGAAAATCCAATTCGTATTGAATTTTTTGGTGATGAAATTGAAAGTATAAGGTTCTTTTCAATTGCAAATCAAATTTCTTATGAACAAGTTAATGAAGTTACAATATTACCAGCTTCTTTGATTCTTTTTACTCTTGAAGAAAAAAGCAAGATCGAGAACAAAATTAAGAACATTTTATTAAAGAATAAAGATGTTTTGTCTCCTCAAATTTATCAAGAATTAGAAAGCCAAACAGAAGAAGACATTGAAGATTTAAAAACCTCTAATTTAAATTCTAAATTTTATAAGTATTATGGTTTCTTAAAAGAAGATAAATGCAATTTGCTTGATTATATATCAAATTCTTTTAAAGTTATTGTTAATAATGAAGATGATTTTTTTAACTCTAAAAATAATATATTTTCTGAGAGTGAAGCCTTTTTAAATGAATTATTTAAAGAAGGAAGGTCTATTTCAAATTTAAAATATTTTAATAATGAAATAAACATTTTTAATAAGTCTAAATATATTTATTATTTGAATAATTTTTATATTCATTCTGATTCAATTCAATTAGATTTGGTTTCTAATTCTTTATATAGTTCTAGAGATATTGACATTACAAGACTTTTAGAAATGTATGTCAAAAACGATTATAAAATTTTATGTTTATTAGAAAACAAAGAACAAATAAACAAAATAATATCATGTATAGATGAATTAAAATTCACTTATGCATTGACTAAAGATTTTGATTTAGATGAAACAAAGAATATATCCTTAACGATAAATTCATTTCCAAAAGGATTTGAATTTAAAGAAAAAAAGATTGTTGTTTTAACAAGCAAAGAATTGTTTGGTTTTAGAAGACATGTATCAACATATTCTTCAAAATTTAAAGAAGGAGTTGTTATTGAAAGTTATCAAGATCTACAACCTGGAGATTATGTCGTTCATGAAAAAAATGGTATTGGAAGATTCACGGAAGTTTCTACATTAGAGATTAATGGGAAACACGAAGATTTTATTAAAATTCAATATGATGGAACGGATGTTTTATATGTGCCTTTATATAGAGTTTGTAGTGTAATTAGAAAATATGTTGGTAAAGATGGTTATGTCCCAAAATTGAATAAACTATCAGGAAATAAATGGGAAACTACAAAGAAAAAAATCAAGGAAAGAATTAATGTTTTAGCGGAAAGATTAATGGATCTTTATAGCGCAAGAGCAAAAGTTAAAGGAGTTTCTTTTAAGGGGGATGACGAAATTGAAGCGGCTTTTGCAGCGGATTTTGAATATGAGTTAACGAAAGACCAACAAAAATCCCTTGAAGAAATTTATAAAGATATGGAAAGCGAAACTCCAATGGACAGGCTTCTTTGTGGAGACGTTGGATTTGGCAAAACAGAGATTGCTTTTAGAGCCGCTTTTAGAGCAATTATGAATGGTAAGATGGCAATTATTTTATGTCCAACAACTCTTCTTGCAAGACAACATTATGAAGTTGCTTTAAAAAGGTTTAGTAAATTTAAGGTGAAAATCGCACTTTATTCACGTATGACTACTCCTCAAGAAAGTAAGAATATTGAATCATTAATAAAAGATAAGAAAATAGATTTATTAATTGGAACTCATAAAGTTTTATCAGATAAGATCGATATTTCTAATTTAGGTCTTTTAGTAATTGATGAAGAACAAAGATTTGGTGTTGAACAAAAAGAAAAAATAAAAGAAAAAAGCAAGTCTATTGATGTTTTAACTTTATCTGCAACACCTATCCCAAGAACATTACAATCATCGCTTGTTGGTCTAAAACAAGTTTCAACAATAACTACCCCTCCTAAAGAAAGGGTTGCTATCCAAACTTATGTTATTCCATATGATAAAAATGTTGTTAGGGAATTAATTAAGAGGGAATTATCACGACACGGTCAGATATTTTATATTCATAATGATATCGCAACAATTTATGAAACGTGTGATAAATTGCAAAAATTAGTTCCTGAATGCAAAATTGGAATTGTTCATGGAAGAATGGACAAAGAAGATATAAATAACACTATGCAAGATTTCTATGACAATAAAATAAATTTACTTTTAGCGACTTCAATCATTGAAAATGGTATCGATGTTGAAAATGCAAATTTGATGTTAATTGAAAATGCTAATGCTTTTGGTCTTGCTCAACTTTATCAAATTAAAGGAAGAGTAGGTAGAGGAGATAGATTAGCATTTGCTTATTTAATGATTAATAAAAATAAAGAAATTAACGAAGATGCAAAAAAACGACTTGAAGCTATTCAAGATTTTACTGCTTTGGGGAGTGGTTATAAAATTGCTCAAAGAGATTTATTAATTCGTGGTGCTGGAGATATTTTAGGACCTGAACAAGCAGGGTTTATTGATGCAGTTGGTATAGATATGTATATTAAATTGCTAAACGAAACGATTGAAGAAAAGAAAACCGGAATTAAGAAAGCAGAATCAATTAAGATTCATAAAAATCTTGGCATTGATGCATATATTCCATCGACCTATGTATTAGAAAATGAAAAAATTGAGGTTTATCAAAAAATATTAAACTGTAATAGTTTTGATGAATTAAAGAACACAGAAAATAATTTAAGAGATATCTATGGGCCAATGCCAGACGGAACAAAATTATTATTTTTAAAACGCGAGCTAGACATTTATTTAGAAAAAGAAGAATTTAAAGATTTAAATGAATATCAAGACCATGTCGATTTAATCTTATCAACTAAATTTAGTGATCTTGAAGGGATAGGAACAGCATTATTTACTGCTCTAATTTCCTATTTAAAAGAAATTAAGATATCGTTTGTGAATAAAGAAGTTAATATAAGCATAAAGAAGAGGGGGGATTGGGTAGATTTATTATTGAAGATATGTAACATTGTCGATAATTTGTATGAATCTACTAGAAAGGCAAAAACAGTATATGAGACTTGATAAATATTTAAAATTAACAAGATTAATTAAAAGAAGAACAGTTGCAAAAGAATTGCTTGAAAGAGGCATCATTACAATTAATGAAAAAGTTGCAAAACCTTCTACTGAAGTTAAAGTTGATGATGTTTTGGTGTTGCCTTTAGGTAGACACAAACTAACTGTTAAAGTTTTAAACGTTGTTGATTATTGTAAGAAGAACGAATCAAGAACATTATATGAGATTTTGAAGGATGAAATTATTGAAGACAATGATCCAATTGAATTTGAATAAGAATGAAAAATATATTTTAGCTTGTTCATATGGTCCTGATTCCATGTGTCTTTTTGATTTGCTTTTAAAGGGTAATTATGACTTTGAAATTGCTCACGTTAATTATCATTTAAGAGAAGAAGAACCAAAAGAAATGGAAGATATGAAAGCCATTTGTAAAGACCACAATATTAAACTTTATGTCATTGATGTTTTTATGCCAGAAGGAGCTAATGAGGAAGGTTGGGCAAGGGAAATTCGTTATGATTATTTCGATCAGCTTGCAACTAAACTTAATATTTTTAATGTATTGGTTGCTCATAATGAAGACGATTTGATTGAAACTTATTTATTACAAAAAAAGCGAAATAATGTTGTCTCGTATTATGGGTTAAGAAAAGTGATGAAATATAAAAATATTAATGTGATTAGACCGCTTCTTAGTTACAAAAAAAGTGAATTACAAAAATATTGTGACGAAAATAAAGTTCATTATGGCATAGATTGGTCAAACTTTGATGTATCATATGAAAGAAATGATATACGTAAAAATGTAGTAAGCTTAATGAAAGATAAAGATCGAGAAATTACACTTAGAGAAATAAAAAAATTAAACAAAGAAAAAGAAAAACAAAAATCACAAATTTTAAAATTGGTTGAGAAACGTGGTGGTTTTTTTGCAAAAAACGCTGAATCAATATCTAGTGAAGATATGCAATTATTACTTATTTATATTCTTGAAAATAAAAGTGTTTATTATCCAATTTCTAGAGATTTTGCAAAGGAATTTTTGAATGTAATTAAAAGCAACAAAAATTGGCATTTAAAACTGAAAGAAAACATTTATTTATGTATCGATTATGGTTTTGTTGATGTCTATATTATTTTAATGCCAAGATACAATTTTAAAATTGATGAACTCGAACCGTATTTTAAATTAAACAAAAAATCTGATTTATATGAAAAAATCATAAATGAAACTAAATGTGTCAAATGTGGTTTAAATACGAACGAATCGTATAAATTGCGAAATGGCGTAACGAAAAAAATTGGTAGATGTTTTATTGATTGGAAAATGCCGTATGTTTATAGGATTATATGGCCAGGAATATATGATATGAATGATAATTTAATTTATGTTCCTCGGTACCAAAAAAATGTTAAAAATAACGAAAATTCACCATTAAAATTTGATTTAAAAAAATTTGTGAAATAATTTGCTTTATGCTTTATAAAATAAAGCAACTATTATAAAATATATCCACGTGTTGAAAGGAGAGACGAATGAACAACAAAAAGAAATCTGGCTGGATAACATTCTTAATTTATCTTGTAATCGCAGTTTTTAGCGGTGCAATTATTTATAGTATTGTGACAAATTTGAATAACCAATATCGTTCAATTACAACTGGTTCGCTTTATAAATTAGCTTATGATAATACGGATAAATATGAAGTTTATGCTGCTGATATCGTTACAAATAGTGATCGTGTCACATTAAATCTTGAAGTTAAAGATACATCAACTAGCAGTACAAATTATTATACAATCACAATTTCAGATGAAACTTATTATAGAACACCTGGAACTGGATCTGCTTACGAAGGGAAAGCTAGTATTCGCGAAGAAATTTATGAGCAAGTCTTCAAAAACAATCCTGAAGATTATGCAAGTAAATATAACGAAACCCCATATACAGAAAATATTTTCTTAAGTTGGTTACCAACTATTATTTCAACAGTAGTTATTGTTGGAATTGCAATTTTCTTCTTTAGATTCTTAATGCAATCTGCTGGTGGAAATAAACAAGCTTTAGATTTTAATAAATCAAGAGCTAGAAGAGTTGATAATTCAAAAATTAGATTTAAAGATGTTGCTGGATGCGATGAAGAAAAAGCTGAGATGGTTGAAGTTGTTGACTATCTTAAAGATCCAAAGAAATACACCAAATGTGGTGCCAAATTACCAAAAGGTTTATTACTTGTAGGGCCTCCAGGAACTGGTAAGACCTTACTTGCGAAAGCAGTTGCTGGCGAAGCAAACGTTCCATTCTACTCAATTTCAGGTAGTGATTTTGTTGAAATGTTTGTTGGTGTTGGTGCTGGTAGAGTTAGAGATTTATTTAAGACTGCAAAACAAAATGCACCATGCTTAATTTTTATTGATGAAATTGATGCTGTCGGTCGTCAAAGAGGCGCTGGTTTAGGTGGAGGAAACGATGAACGTGAACAAACCCTTAACCAATTACTCGTTGAACTTGATGGCTTCGAAGAAAATAGCGGTATTATTGTAATTGCAGCTACAAATAGAAGTGATGTATTAGATCCTGCATTACTTAGAGCTGGTAGATTTGATAGACAAATTACCGTCAATTTACCAAATAGGGATGGTAGAGAAGCAATTTTCAAGGTTCATGCTCAAGGCAAGAAGATTGATCCAAGTGTTGACTTCAAAGCTCTTGCAAGAAGAACGGTTGGTTTCAGTGGTGCTGATATTGCAAATATTTTAAATGAAGCTGCAATTTTAGCTGTTAGAGGAAAGCGTGAAACTGTAACAATGGCTGATATTGACGAAGCCATTGATAGAAGAATTGCTGGACCAGCAAAATCAAGCAAAGGCCTTAATGATATTGAAAGAAAAGAAGTTGCTTATCATGAAGCTGGACATGCTGTAATTGGTTTAACTTTACCTCATAGTGATAAAGTTAGAAAAATTACAATTATTCCTCGTGGAAATACTGGTGGACATGTTCAAATGGGACCAGATGATGATAGATTCTTACTTACCAAGAATGAATTAATTGCGGAGATTACTGGATTACTTGGTGGTAGAACTAGCGAAGAAATTTTCTTTAAAGATGTTACAACTGGTGCAAGTAACGATATCGAAAGAGCAACTCAAATCGCTCGTTCGATGGTTGTTGAATATGGTATGTCTTCTCTTGGACCTATCCAATATGAAAGAAATACTGGTAGTGTTTTCTTAGGAAGAGATTATACAAATGCGCAAAGAAATTTCTCAAGTACAGTTGCCGAAGAAATTGATAAAGAAATTCGTAAGATTATTGAAGATGCTCATAAACAAGCATATGACATACTTACCGAAAGAAAAGATGATGTAATCTTAATTGCTGAAACACTTCTTCAAAACGAAACAATTAACGAAGAAGAAATTGACTATTTATTAAAGAATAGAAAAATGCCTGACGAAGCAGTTAAACAATCTGAATCAGCTAGAAGTTTAACTCCTGAACAAGAAGAGAAAAAAGATCTTAAAGTTGAGGAAGAAACTGAGAAAGAAATTAAAAAGGAAGAAGCTGAAGAGAAGAAATCATCTGAAAATAAAAAAGAAGATAAGTAAAATATGTCTTTTAAAATTGGTGATGTCAAAATTAAAGGAAAAGTTATTCTTGCCCCTATGGCAGGAATAACTTCTTTTAGTTATAGAAAATTCATGAAACAATTCAATCCAGCTTTAACTTATACCGAAATGATAAGTGATTGTGGATTAATTTATGAAAACCAAAGAACATTAAATTATTTAAAAACTGATGGAAGTGATAGACCTTTAGCGGTTCAATTATTCGGTGGCAACAAAGAAGAACTTGTTAAAGCAATTGATATAATTGAAAATGCAGGATATGAATATGATATTTTAGATTTAAATTTAGCCTGTCCAGTAAATAAAGTAATTAGAAATAATGGCGGAAGTAGCTGGTTAAAAGATCAAGATAAA
The DNA here is from genome assembly GCA_963626345.1 of Gemmiger formicilis. GTDB lineage: Bacteria > Bacillota_I > Bacilli_A > RFN20 > CAG-826 > Onthovivens. The sequence goes on from CAVFXI010000030.1 coordinate 12,693, forward strand.
CTTTATAAGATGGTAAAAGCAGTTGTAGAAAAAAGCAAAAAACCAGTTTCATGCAAAATTAGACTTGGATTTGATTCAATAAATATTGAAGAAACTGTTCAAACTTTAGAAAAAGCTGGAGCAAGTTTTATTGCAATTCATGCACGAACTAGGTCTCAAGCATATAGTGGCAAAGCAGATTATGAAAAACTAAAAAATATTAGAGATTTAATAAAAATACCATTTTGTATAAGTGGAGACATATTTACTGTAAATGATGCTCTAAATGCATTAAAAATCACTCGTGCCGATGCTGTAATGGTAGCGAGAGGCGGTGTTGGTAACCCCGAATTAATTACAAATATAAATTTGGCTTTAGAAGGGAAACCATTTGATGAAAATTTGGATTACCAAAAACAATACAAATATTTAAAAGAGTATGTTGGATATCTTGTTGAAGAATATGGTGAAACTAGAGCGGTATCTTTATTAAGAGGAATTGCTCCTAAATTCTTTATTAAATTGCCAAATAGTAAACAATTAAGAATTGAATTAGCATCAACCATTAAAAAAGAACAAGATATTTATGATATTTGCAATAAATATATAAAATAATCCAAAAGAAATTCAAATTAAATTTATGTATAATATTTAGGCGAGGAAAAAGATTATGGAAGAAAAATTAAATGATCAAGAGTTAGTTAGAAGAGAAAAACTCCAAAAATTAAAAGATATGGGTGTTGATCCATATGGCGAAAGATTTGATAGAACTGACAATTCAAAAACTTGTAGAGAAAAAATTGAAAACAAAACAAATGAAGAATTAGAGGCAAATCATGTTTATGTGACAATTGCTGGAAGAGTCATGCAAATTAGAAAAATGGGCAAAGCAAGTTTCTTCAATATTCAAGATAGAGAAGGAAAGATGCAATGTTATATTTCTATTGATACAGTTGGTCAAGAAAGCTATGAAGTTTTTAAGACTAGTGATATTGGTGATTTAGTTGGTGTTTATGGAAGAATGATGTTAACAAGAACTGGCGAACCAACTATTAGAGTTGAAAAATACACTTTCTTAACCAAATCATTAAAAGTTTTGCCTGAAAAATACCATGGATTACAAGATATTGAAGAAAGATCAAGACATAGATATCTTGATTTAATTATGAATGAAGAAAGCAAAAACGTTGCAATTGCTCGTGCAAAAATCATTCGTTCAATTCAAAAATACTTGGATAATAGAGGATTTATCGAGGTTGAAACATCTATTTTAAGTCCTATTTTGGGTGGTGCAAATGCAAGACCATTTATTACCCATCATAATACTTTAGATAAAGATTTTTATTTAAGAATTGCTACTGAACTCAATTTAAAGAAATTAATTGTTGGTGGTCTTGAAAAAGTCTATGAAATCGGAAGAATCTTCAGAAACGAAGGTATGGATGCTAGACATAATCCTGAATTTACTACAATTGAACTTTATGAAGCTTATACAGATTTAAAAGGTATGGGTGAACTTTGGGAAGGTTTAATTAGGAATTGTTGTTTAGAAGTTTGTGGAACTACTGAGATACATTATGGAGACAAAGTCTTTGATTTTGGACCAGAATTTAAGTGGTTATCAATGGTTGATGCTGTTAAAGAAAAAACTGGAATAGACTTTAGAGGCGATGTAAAAGTTGAAGATTTGGTTAAATTCTTTAAAGAAAAAGGAATCAAGATTGAGAAACACTGGAATAGTCCTGGATATTTCTTAAATGCTTTATTTGATGAATATTGTGAAGCAGAACTTATGCAACCAACATTTGTTTATGAACATCCAATTGAAACTAGTCCATTAACAAAAAAATGTAAGGATCCAAGATTTACTCAAAGATTTGAACTTTATGTAAATGGAACTGAAATTGCTAATGCTTATACAGAATTAAACGATCCTCAAGATCAAAAAGAAAGATTTGAAGCTCAACTTGCCGCAAAGGAAAGAGGAGATGATGAAGCAAATGAAATGGATCTTGATTTCTTAAACGCATTAGATTATGGTATGCCACCAACTGGTGGAATTGGTATGGGTATTGATAGACTTACAATGTTGTTAACTAACCAAGAAAATATTCGTGAAGTTATTTTATT
>CAVFXI010000031.1:0-12266 GCA_963626345.1 Gemmiger formicilis
ATAGTTGTTGATAGTACAGTGGATTTAACCCCTGAGCTTGTAAAAGAAAATGATTTAATTGTTTTGCCATTACATGTTGCATTTAAAGATGATTTACATGATTATAAAGATGGAATCGACATTAATAGCGAAGAATTATATAAAAAAGTTGAATCAAATGGTGGAACCACACCAAAAACAGGTGCAATAAATGTCGCTGAATTTATAGAAGCTTTTAAACCAATTATCGAAAGTGGTAAAGATATCATTTTTACTGGAATTGGTTCTAAATTATCTTCTACTTATCAAAATGCATTAATTGCTAGCCAAGAATTTCCTGAAGGAAGAATTAAAGTTGTAGATAGTGGATCTCTTTCTACTGGTACAGGTTTACTTGTTATAAAAATGGTTAAATATAGAAATGAAGGTAAATCAGTTTCTGAAATTTTTGATGAGGTAAATAAATTTGTTCCTTTAGTTAGTGCAAAATTCTGCATCGATACTTTAACATATTTATTTAAAGGCGGAAGATGTAGTGGAATGACTATGCTTGTTGCTCATGCATTACATATTCATCCAGTTGCAAAGATGATTGATGGGAAATTAGTTGTTTATAAAAAAGTTAGAGGACCATATCCAAAAGCAGTTGATGCTCAAATTGATGAGTTTATGGAAGATCTTCCAAACATTGATACAGATTGTTTATTTATTACTCATTCAGGAAGAATTGATGGTTATGATAAATACATTTATGATAAAATTTCTCCATTCTTTCCTAAAGAAAATATTCATATAACAACTGCTGGATGTACAGTTTGTTCACATTGTGGGCCAAAGACAATTGGTATACTTTATATCCTTAAAAAACCAAGAGAAAATTAAACGTTAAATAAGCACTCGATTGAGTGCTTATTTTTTCACTATTGATAATAAAAACTCTATCAAAACCCAAGCGGATTTCACGATAGAGTTTTTAAATTCACAAATGATTTTTATGTGATTAAATCACAACTATATCAGTTATTAATTATGAACTAACTTTTAAGTTTTTAATTGCAATTGATGGAGCAGTTGTTCCAATTAATTGAAGTTCTGGATTATTTCCAACTGCAATCACGTCTTTTAATACACTAACCAAATTGCCACCAACTGTAATTAATGAAAGTGGAGAAGTGACTTTGCCATCTTCAACAAGGTAGCCTTCAGCTTGTAATGAAAAATCGCCAGATTGAGGATCTAAACCAGCATGTAAACCAGTAATTGATGTAATATAAACACCTTTTTTAATCTTTTTAAATAAATCTTCTTCAGATAATTTTCCGGGTCTTAAATAAAGATTTACAACATCAACACCAATCTTTGAGCCGCCACCATATCCATTACCAGTTGATTCAACACCATCTTTCTTTGCTGTTTCAAGATTATATAGATATGTTTTTAAAACGCCTTTATCAAATATTTTCTTGTTGTAAGTAGCAACGCCTTCATTATCAAAATAAGTAAAGAAACAGTTTTTCTCTAATGGCCTTTCCTCAATTGTAACTTTCTTTGAAAGAATTTCAGTTCCTAATTTATCTACAAACAACGATGATTTCTTTTGAACGTTTTCAGCACTACAAGATGTCGAAACTAAAGCATTAACAAATTGTGAAACAACTTCTGGATTTAAGACCGCTTTATAAGCTTTACTCTTAATTGACTTGCCATGGAATTTACTTAAAACTTTATCACAAATCTTTTTAACAAATGCTTTTGGTTCAAATTTGTTAAAATCTGAATCTAAGAAAATATCGCCATCTGATTTAATTTCATCACCATCTTTAGCAACTACAGATAAATAATAGTAAAAGTAGTTATTATGGCTTTTTAACTTCAAACCATAAGTATTGGCTAAAAGTGACTCACTTTCGTTTTCAGAATATGAAACTTCAACTTCTGTAATTCTCTTATCATAAGCATATGCAAGATCTTCAAGTTGATGTAAAATTTCAAGTTTTTTATCAACAGAAACTTCACTTAATTCCTTATTAAACATATTTTTCTTATGATATTTTTTGCTTCCTTTAAAGATAATTGGTTCTTCAACTTTTTCAATAACTGATGCAGTTGATTTAATAGTTGAAATTAAATAAGGAATTGAAGCATCAGTAATATCTTCGGTTCTAACAGTTCCTAACTTATCCTTATATATACCACGAGCTTTTAATGTAGATTGATTACTAATTGAGTAGTTATCTAATTCTTTATGAAATAATGAAAAGGATTTTGAAGCAGTTTTTGAAAAGGATATTTCAGAAACTTCTATTCCTTCTGCTTTTGCTTGTGCAAAAAATTTATTTAAGTTCATCAATACTTCCTCCTCTTCCGCCAACAACAATTTCATCAATTCTTATTGTTGGTTGTCCAACATTGACTGGAATGCTTCCGCTTGAAGCACCACAATTTCCTTGCCCTAAACCAACATCATTTCCAACCATATCAATATGTTTTAAGATTTCAGTTGCTTTACCAATTAAAGTTGCACCTCTAAGTGGCATAACAATTTGTCCATCTCTAACAAGATATGCTTCGCTACAACCAAAATTAAATTCGCCAGTAGCAGGATTAACTGAACCACCATTGAAAGAAACTGCATAGATTGCGAGTTTTGTATTTTTAATGATTTCTTCAGGAGTTGATTCACCAGCTGCAATATAAGTATTAGTCATACGGCTTGTTGGTTCAAATTTATATGATTGTCTACGTGAACAACCATTTGGTTTGAAACCTTCCATTCTTCTACAATTAAATGGATCGATTAAATATCCTTTTAAAATACCATGATCGATTAATAAATTCTTTTGAGATGGTTGACCTTCATCATCAATGTTATTGCTGCCCCATTCATTAGGCATAGTTCCGTCATCATAAGCACTGACAATTGGGTTAGCAATTTGGGTATTATATGCATCACTAAAGACACTTAATTTTTTAGCAACTGAAGATGCTTCTAATTGGTGGCCACAAGCTTCATGGAAAATAACACCACCCCAACCATTTCCAATAATAACAGGGAATGTACCACTTGGACATTCTTTAGCACCAAGCATTAAAATTAATTTTTTTGCATGATTCTTTGATAATTCTTCAAGATCAATATCTTTTGTAAAGAATTCCCAACCTTTTTGGGTTCCTGGGCCATCAAATCTTGTTTCAATCTTGCCATTTTCACTTGCTACAGATTGAAGGAATAATCTTCCATGTTCTCTATGATCCTTAAAGACATAACCATTACTATTAAAAATGGTAACATCTTGCCAATCAGACATAAATCCAGTTACAACACGGACAATACGTTTATCATATTCAGAAATGATTTTTTCACATTTTTTAAGCGCTGAAATGACTTCTTTTTTGTCTAAATCTTTATAACTTTCAATTGGTTGATTAACTAATTTAAATTTTTTAGATTTTAAATTTTCAACAGTCTTAACTTGTTTCCCTTCAAATGATTTTGATAAATTACTTGCTAATTGAAGTAAGTTTTTCTTGGACAAATCGTTAGTGTGTCCATATACACTTCTTAATTCTTTAAGAATACGAATTCCAACACCAGTAACTAAAGCATCGCCAGCAGAATCTACTTTATCTCCTTCAAGAGAGATAGATGAACTATAGTGTTCTTCGTAGAATATTTCTGCAAAATCGCCACCAGTAGCTAAGCAGGTATTAAGAATATCTTTTGCTAATTTTTTACTTAACATTATTCTTTTTCCTCCACGAAAATAATTCTATTATAAAAATGATTTTTTCATAGTAAAAAGAATTGATTTTTGTAAACTTTACTTTACATTTTCATAAAAACGATTAAATTTCAGGTTGTTTTTATTAAAAATTTTGCATTTTTGTTCTTTTTGCGTGTACATTAAGAAAAACATCAAATATTTAAAATCAAATATTAAAAAATAGAAAATATGACTTCATAAATGGTTAAAATTTTGGGATGTTTTTGCAATGAAAATCGGTGAAAAAATTTGCAAAATTTGAAAGCGCTTACATAAGAAATTAATTCTCTTAAAATTCAAAAAGTCGATGCAATCGAAAGAATTTGATAAAAATTTTTCTTATTATTTTTATTAATTTTTGCTTTACAATTTTTCTTTTTGTGTCAATATTTAAAAATATTTAGCATTGGACTTTGATTCAGGGAGGTAGAAAAATGAACGTTAAAACGGTCAAGTATATTGTTAAAAGATTGCTACTTGCTGTTGCAACTATATTTATTGTTGTTACATTTACGTTTTGGTTTATGCAACTTATTCCAGGCGGACCATTTACAAGCGAGAAAAGTGTTGATGAAGCAACAATGGCAGCAATGAAAGCTAAATATGGTTTAGATAAACCATTGTTTGAACAATATCTTATATATCTTGGAAGATGTTTCAGTTTTGATTTCGGTCTTTCTTTAAAACAAAAAGGTAGGACAGTTAATGAGATTCTTGGAAGTGGGTTAAGATATTCAATTCCATTAGGATTGATTGCTGGTTGTATGGCTATTGTGTTTGGAACTCTTTTAGGAAGTATTGCAGCAAAAAGAAAAGGAACTGTTTTAGATCGAATTATTATGGTTCTAACAACTGCATCTGTTGCGTTTCCGACATTCATTATTGCAACTTTATTCTTGTATTTATTTACTGAAAAGTTGAAATTATTCCCAACTGATTATGTAAATGGTGGTACGGCAGCATTTGTATTACCAGTTATTACATTATCATTATATCCAACAGCTTATATTACTAGATTAACAAGAAGCGCAACGTTAGATTCGCTGAGTGCTGATTATATCATTACTGCAAGAGCTAAAGGATGTTCTAATACTCGAGTATTATTCAAACATGTTTTGAAGAATTCAGTTGCGCCAACAATTACTTATGCTGGCCCAATGTTTGCTTCAATTATTACAGGATCTTTGGTTATTGAACAATTGTATCAAGTGCCAGGCATTGGTTCCGCATTTGTAAATTCAATTACAAATCGTGATTATTCCTTGGTTATGGGAACTACTACTGTTTTGACATTTTTGATTATTATTATGACCCTTATTTCGGATTTACTTTATAAAATCGTAAATCCAAGAATTAAATTGGAGTAGTGTTATGAAATTAGGAGAAAAATTACCATTTCCGCTCAGTTTTCAGGTTGATTACAATAGAGCGAACGTCTTCACAAAAGAAGATATAAAAAAAGAAACAAAATTAGCAGATTCTTCTGAAAAAGAAAGCGCCGTAAAACTTAGACCTAGCACATCATTTTTTAAAGATTCTATAAAACGATTTTTGCATAATCCTGTAGCTATGGTTTGTACAATTATTATGCTTGTTATTCTTTTAGGAATTATCTTTATCCCATTATTTTGCCCATATAGTTATGATGAGCAATTAGGTTTAAGTAATTATGATGCAACATTTAATAATTTAAAACCATTTGCTTATAGCAATACAGAATTAGAAAAAATAGCTGCTGGCGAATATGTTTTTCCACACATTTTTGGAACAGATAGTTTAGGTAGAGATTATTTTATTCGTGTAATATATGGAACTAGAATTTCTATAGTTGTTGGTTTATTTGCAGCAATTATTGTTCTTATTATCGGAACAATTTATGGTTCTGTTTCGGGATATTTTGGTGGAAAAGTAGACCTTATTATGATGAGAATAGTTGATGTAATCTATTCTTTACCAGACGTGGTTTTGATTATTTTAATATCAGTTGTTTTAAAACAAGTTCTTCCATCAGATACAAGTGGACTTGTTGCTAAACTTGGTACTGGTATGATATCAATTTTTATTGTTTTTGCTCTTTTATACTGGGTTTCCATGGCAAGACTTGTTCGTGGACAAGTCTTGGGTTTAAAACAACAAGAATATATTTTGGCAAGTAGATCAATTGGTGCCAAATCATCATTTGTTATTAAAAAGCATTTAATTCCAAATTCAATGTCAGTAATTATTATTTCTGCTTGTTTACAAATTCCTTCAGCTATTTTCACTGAATCGTTCTTATCGTTTATTGGTTTAGGAGTTAACGCACCTATGCCATCACTTGGATCTTTAGCAAGTAATGCTAGAAGTGCAATGTCATACCATCCAACACTTTTATTGGCGCCAGCTATTATGATTTGTTTAATAGTTTTGTGTCTCAATTTAATTGGTGATGGATTAAGAGATGCATTTGATCCTAAATTGCAGAGGTAATTATTATGGAACATTTATTAGAAGTTAAATCATTATCTACCTCATTTGAAGTTGCGGCTGGTGAAGTTAGATCAGTTAACGATATAAGTTTTTATATCGATAAAAATGAAATTTTAGGCGTTGTTGGTGAATCAGGTAGTGGAAAATCTGTTACCGCAAGTTCATTAATGCAAATTCTTGCTAAATCTGGTCATATTAAAAATGGTTCTTCAATTATTTTTGAAGGCGAAGAATTAGTTGGTATGAATGAAAGAGATTTAAGAAAGATTAGAGGCAATAAAATTGCTATGATTTTCCAAGATCCTATGACCGCATTAAATCCAGTTTTAACTATTGGTCATCAAATGGAAGAAGTTATGCTCCTTCATAGAAATGATCCAGTAGATAAACTTTGTGAAGAAGAATCAAGAAGACTTAGAACACTAGAGACAGAATTTAATGGTCTTGTTATGGACGAAAGTGAACTTGATAAGGAAAATGAAGCCGACCAAGTTAAATTAGCAGAAATCGAAAAAGCAAAAGAAGCATTATCTAAAGATATTGCCACTGCTAAAGTTGATTATATTTTAGCTAGAAAGAAAGCTGATAAAAAAATTGAAATCAAAAAAAGAAGAGAAACGTCGCTTTATAAAATTAGAGATAACTATTTAAAACTTGATGGGAAAGTTAAATTAGAAGAACTTATCTCTTCAACATCCTTAAGACATGATTATCTTGTAAAGAAAAGAGATGTTTATGTCAGACCTGAGTTTAAGGACATGATTGACAAATTGACTAAATTTGACAGTTCTCGTGGAGATTTATACAAAAAATACATTAATGATGTTCAAACATTAAAAGAATTCATTGGTGGAGTTGATGTTAAAGAAGAAGAGAAAAAAGCTGCCGAAGATAAAGTAATGGTCATTAAAAATGATTTCAAAGCTAATATTGCAAAAGTTGAGCAAGAAAAGGCAGAACTTATTGAAATAATCAAAACTTATTTCAAAGAAGAAAATAAGAAAATTGAGGATGAATATAAGGAAAAGAAAAAAGACAAAGATGCTAAAGCCAAATATAAAAGACAAGCAAAACTTGTTTTACCATCAGAATTTACAAAAGTAGAAATTCAAAACAAGAAAACTCGAAAAGAAGAGTATGAGAAATTTAGAGCTCAATTTGGCAATACCAAATATAGTGCTTATAAAGAATCAATCAAAATGCTTGAGTTGGTCGGCGTTAATTCACCAGAGAAAAGAATGAAACAATATCCATATGAGTTCTCTGGAGGTATGTTGCAAAGGGTAATGATTGCAATGGCATTATTAACAAAACCAGATCTTCTTATTGCTGATGAGCCTACTACTGCCCTTGATGTTACAATTCAAGCTCAAATCCTTGAATTAATAAAGAGTATTCAAGAAAAGTTAGGAATGGGCGTGTTAATAATCACTCATGACTTGGGTGTTGTTGCTCAAATTTGTGACAGAGTTAATGTCATGTATGCAGGAAAAATTGTTGAACAAGGTAATGTTAGAGATATTTTCTACAATCCAAAACATGAGTACACAAAAGGATTACTTGGTTCAATGCCTGGTAAAGATGCTGAAAAAGGCAAAAAACTTAATCCAATTAAAGGATCTCCTGTTGATGTATTTGCTTTACCAAAAGGATGTTCATTTTCTCCAAGATGTGATAAATGCATGGAGATTTGTTTAAAGAAATATCCACTCATGAAAGATTATGGAGATGGTCATAAAGCTTGTTGTTTTAGCAGTTACTATGAACTTCTAGAAAAAGGCAAAATAAGCAAAGAAGAATTCGTTGCTTATATGAATGATTCATCCGAAATGGTTAATCCTTTAACTAAGAAAGAAGAAAAAGCTAGAAAAGCAGCTGAGAAAAAGATAAAAAAGGAGGAAAGTGAAGATGGCAAGTAATGAAAAAGATGATGTTATTCTTGAAGTTAATCATTTAAAGATGTACTTTCCTACTCAAGTTTCACTTTTTAAAAGCGCACCTTTAAAAGCTGTTGATGATGTTTCTTTTAAGGTTAAAAGAGGTGAAACTCTTGGTATAGTTGGCGAATCTGGATGTGGTAAAACCACATTAGGTCGAACAATACTTCATTTATATGAACCAACAGATGGCGAAATTATCTTTAATGGTAAAAAAATAGAAAAGAAAAAAGATGTCGATGAATTGCACTTAAAAGCACAAATGGTTTTCCAAGATCCATATTCTTCATTAGATCCAAGAATGACTGTTGAAGATATCATTGGTGAACCTATTGATGCTCACAAAAAAGTGTTTTTAGAGAATTATCCTGGGGAAGGAAGTTTTAAAGAAAAGAGACATAAACGTATTGTAGAACTTATGCAAACAGTTGGTTTGTCTAGCGAACATGCAACACGTTATCCTCATGAATTCTCAGGAGGTCAAAGACAAAGAATTGGGATTGCAAGAGCACTTGCATTAAATCCAGAGTTGATAGTTTGTGATGAACCTGTTTCTGCTCTTGATGTTTCAATTCAAGCACAAGTATTAAATACATTTTCTGAACTTCAAAAGAAGTTAGACCTCACTTATTTATTTGTTGCTCACAACTTATTAGTTGTTAAGCATATATCTGACCGTATTGCTGTTATGTATCTAGGTCATATGGTTGAATTAGCCGATAGTAAAACATTGTTTGAGGAACCTTTGCATCCTTACACTGTATCATTATTATCAGCAATCCCAGTCCCTGATCCAGATGAAGCTAGATCAAACAAACATGTAACTTTGGCCGGAGAAATTCCAAGCCCACTTAATGTCCCAAGTGGTTGCCCATTTAGAACACGTTGTCCTTATGCAAAAGAGGAATGTGCTTCAGAAAAAGGCAAACCAACTCTTCAAGAAATTAAACCTGGTCATTTTGTGGCTTGTTTACATCCTCTTTTAAAAGAAGATGAGAAAAAGAGATAAAATTGAAAGGAAAAAAGAAAAATGAAAAAGAAAATCGTTATGTTGACATTATTGTCAACAATTGGTTGTTTAGGACTTGCTTCATGTGGTGAAAGCAATGCCAGTAAAGATGGAGTTTTTACAGTTTGTATTGCTTCAGCACCAGCAACTATCGATCCAGCATTAAACACTACTGTTGATGGTGGTACATATGATGTACATTTATTCGAAGGACTTTATAAATGGTCATATTCAGGAGAATATCCAAATGGTTCAATTTCACTTGAACCAGGACTTGCAAAGGAAGCCCCAGCAAAAGTCGTTAATTCTGATGGAAGTGTTACTTACACTTACACAATTAGAGATGATGCAAAGTGGAGCAATGGTGAAGATTTAACCGCTGCTGATATTGAAAGATCATGGAAGAGAGCCGTTTCTTCAGATCTTGCTGCTGACTATGCTTATTTATTTGAAGCAATTGTTGGTGGAGCAGAAGCTGAAGGTGAAGCTGATGGTGCTTCTTTAAGTGTTAAGGCAACAGGAACAAAAACCTTAACAGTTGATTTAGTTGTTGATGTTAGTTATTGGAACGAATTAACTGCTTTCCCAGCATTTATGCCAGTTTATACAAATGTTGATAATGCAGGTGAATGGTGCACTCCAAGCAAGATTGATAGTTTTGTTTGCAATGGACCTATGAAGATTAAAGCTTTCGATGACTCAAAGATCGAATTAGTACCAAATGAACAATATACTGGTTCATCAGTTGTTAAAGCAAAAGATATTACATTTGCTTTCTCAGATGATGATTCTGCTATGTTAAATTCATATAAATCAGGTAGCTATTCATTTATCGATTCAGTACCAAATGAACAAATCGATCAAATTAAGAGCACTTATAAAGATGAATATTTCAACGTTGGTCAACTTGGTACCTATTATGTTTGCTGGAATATTAATGATGAAACATTAACTGGTTGCAAACAATTAGATACTGAAGAAAAACGTGAACAATTTAGAACTGCTATTTCACAACTTATCAATAGACAATATCTTATCGATACTGTTGCTAAAGGCGGACAAGCTCCAGCAACTGGTTTCGTCTCATCAGGTTTACTTGAACCAGATGGAAAAACTGAATATGTTGCAAAGAATGGTGAAAATCACGATGGAAGCGGATATTGTGCAACAACAGATTCAGAAGCTAGTAAAGCTGTTGAAACCCTTAAAGCATTAGGATTTACCTATGATGAAGCTTCACAAAAATTCACTGATGTTCCAACATTAAAATATTTATATAACAATGGTAGTGGACACGCTGCAATTGCTGAATATTTACAAGGTCAATTTGCTAAGTATGGAATTGGTATGTCATTAGATAGTCAAGAATGGGCCGTCTTCCTTACCGAACGTAAAGCTGGTAACTATTCTGTTGCAAGAAATGGTTGGTTATGCGATTACAATGATCCAATTTCAATGTTAGATATGTGGATTACAAATTCTGGTAACAATGATGTCCAATTTGGTAAAGGAGATCACGAAAGTTATAAAGGTTACACAGTTGATGTCAATGGTGATGGTGTTGTTTCAGAAGATGAAAAGAACCTCAGCTGGTCAGATTCATATGACGCACTTATTGCAAATATCAAGAAAGAAAGCGATTCTGAAAAGAGATTTACAATGATGCACAATGCTGAAACATTACTTATGAGCACTGGTTGTATCACTCCACTTTATTTCTACACTGATGCCTTCTTAAAGAAATCAGATATGAAAGGATTCTTCTCCTCACCATTAGGATATAAATTCTTCTATGGTGTTTCATTCGGAGATTAATAAAGTAGCAAAATAAATTAAAAGCTTTGGCGTTATGCCAAAGCTTTTTTCAATAATGACTTTTATGTGTTCATAAATGATTTTATTAGCCCCCAATCGATTGTTTTAAACGGCAAATTATAAATATTTTTAATTAAAAGTGGTATTTTTTGTAATTCCATATAATTTTTATCATCAAGATTGATTGCCTATATATAAAAGATATTAAAGATGTATTTTTTAAATGTTAGAATATTAAAAGAACGAGGAACGAAGATATGAAAGTTTTGCTATATTACGAAAATTATAATTTGATTACAAAAAGCGGTATCGGGAGAGCTCTTAAATTACAAATGAAAGCTTTGGAAAGTAATGGTGTTGAATATACCTTAGATCCAAACGATACTTACGATGTTGCCCATATAAATACTTATTGGGCTAAGTCATATAAAGTATTAAAGAAATGTAAAAAGAAAAACATCCCTGTAATTGTTCATGGTCATAGTATTGTTGAAGATATGGAAGGATCTTTTAGATGTTGGAAACTTGCAAATATTTATACATCAAGACATATTATGAAAATGTATCGTAATGCAGATTTTATGATTTCACCAACTAAGTTTTCTAGTGATGTTATTAGAAATTATGAAGGTGTAACTTGTGAGGTTGTTCCTTTATCAAATGGAATAGATCTTGAAGATTATAAATATAATCAAGAAAAGATAAAAAAATTCTATGATTATTTTAAGTTGTCTAAGGACAATAAAATTGTAATTGGTGTGGGAATTCCATTTGAAAGAAAAGGATTTTTCGATTTTATTGAATGTGCAAAAAGAATGAAAGATGTTACTTTTATTTGGTTTGGAGGATTAAAAGAAATTCTTTTGCCAATTAAAAACGTTCGTGCAATGAAACATTTGCCAAGTAATATGATTATGCCTGGTTATATTGATAACGATGTAATTAAGGGTGCATTTTTAGCTTGTAATTTAACGTTTTTCCCATCGCTTTTAGAAACTGAAGGAATTGTTGCTTTAGAAGCTTTAGCAAGTCATTCACCTCTTTTAATTAGAGATATTGATGTATATAAAGATTGGCTAACTAATGAAGTTAATTGCTTTAAAGGTAAGAATAACGATGAATTTATTGAGTTAATTAATAAGATATGCAATATGGACACAAAAGAATTAACTAATAACGGATATAAAGTCGCTGAAGAAAGAGAAATTAGTAAAATTGGCGCATCTTTAAAAGAAATTTATAGTTCTTTATTAGATAAAAAATAGAAAAAAAGCTCGATTTTAGTTGATTTTA
>CAVFXI010000032.1:0-18877 GCA_963626345.1 Gemmiger formicilis
GATTTTAGGAAAATGCAAAGTAAAAAATCATCGATTTTAGGAAAATGCAAAGTAATTTTAGAATAAATTTCATTAAACTTTTAACTGTTTATTTCATATATAACATCAAAGCAACAACCGGAAAAATAAAACCTCCTAGCAAACTAAGAGGTTATTTATGAGTTGGTGCCCAGTACAGGACTCGAACCTGCACGGTTTCCCAATGGATTCTAAGTCCATCGCGTATACCAATTCCGCCAACTGGGCAAATCTTTATTTCTTTAAGTATTATAAAGATTTATATCAAAATTTCATTAACAATTAAATTTTAAATAGAAGTTTCTTTAATAGATCAAACGCTTTTTTACTGCTTGCAGAAACATTTTCTAGATAATCTTTACCTGTTCCTTCAAGTGTGTCACTAATGCATTTTATTGCAAGACAAGGGACTTTATTCTTAAAACAAATTCTAGTAATTGCAGCAGATTCCATATCACAAATTGAAGCATCAAATTCATCTACTAATTTCTTTTTAAAAGATGTGTCATCTATGAATTTATCACCACTTGCACAAATCACAGGTGAAATAGTTGGCATGAGTTCGATGACTTTTTGATTCAAATATGCACTTGTTTTCATATAGACGTCTTGAATATCAAGATATTCACCAACTCTAGTACCATCAATACTTGATGCATCAAAATCATAATGAACGACTTTTTCAACTAGAAAAAGATCTTGAACTTTTAGACAAGGTTTTAAAGCTCCAACAACACCATAATTTAAAACACATTCAACCCCAAAAACAGAAATTAAAAATTGAGTACCGGCACTTGCATCAATTTCACCATATCCACTTCTTAAAACATAAATTTCATTACCATTAATAATTGTTTTATCGACTTCAAAACAAGTAGTGTTAATTCTTTGAATTTCAAAAGAATTGTCTTTCAAAAAAGAATCAAATTCATCTTTAACCGCAACAATAATTCCTATTTTTTTCATTTTTAATCCTTTATAAATCCGTATATTTAGTAGATTTACCTTTGCATTTTTCTATTGGATATTTTTTACCAGTTTCTTCAAGTTTTCTTTCAACGATTTCTTTAATATCGACATTTAAAACATGAGCCATTTGAATACAATAATTGATAACATCAGCTAATTCGTCTTCAACATGTCTTCTATCTTTAATTTCATCAGACCATTGAAAACATTCTAAAAGTTCATTAGCTTCAATACTAATAGATTTAGCAAGATTAGCTGGAGAATGAAATTGATCCCAATCTCTATCGCTAACAAATTTACATATTTCTTCTTCTAACTCTTTTAATGAATCCATAAAATAATTTTATCTTTTATTCCTATATATTTCAGTAAAAATCTATCTAAGTAAAGGCTTAGTTTCTTCTCTTAAATATTCAAGTAAAGCTTTATCATCTTTAAAGAATGGACTTAACTTCTCATAAACCCACTTATGATAATTATTTAGCCAACTAATTTCTTCATCGCTCATTATAGATAAATCAAGTGCTCTTGTATCAATTGGAACACATGTAATGGTTTCAAATTTATAGAAAACACCCATATCTGTTTCAAAAGCAGGTACACAAAGAAGGTTGTTTTCAATTCTAATGCCATACTTATTTTCTTTATATACTCCAGGTTCAACTGTTGTAATCATGCCTGGAACTAGTTCGTAAGAATCATCTCTTTCAGGAACAATTCTATATCTAAAACCATTTGGCCCTTCGTGCACGTTTGAAATATATCCGACACCATGCCCAGTTCCACACTTATAATCTAATCCTTCTTTCCACATAATTTCTCTAGCTTTGATATCTAAAGTTACACCACATGAATGTTCAATAAATATTGATGTAGTTAAAGCAATTACTGATTTCAAAGTTAAAGTATAATCGTGAACATATTCTTCACTTAAAACTTCTTTTAATGGATAAGTTCTTGTTGTATCAGTTGTTCCACCATAATATTGACCACCGCTATCAACCAAAAGTTCAGTATCATTTTTGGTTACTAAAGAATGCTTTTCTTTTGTTGGTCCATAGTGCATTTGAGCAGCGTTTGGTCCAACTGCAGCAATCGTTTGAAAACTAAGTTCAAATAAACGTTTATTTTCTCTTCTAAATTTTTCAAGTTCTTCACTATAATCAAATTCCGAAAGATTTTTATCTAAGTTATTTTTTAAGAAATAGCCAAATTTAACCATTGCAACGCCATCTAAAATTTGAATTTCTTTGGTATTTTTAATTTCAACAGGTCCTTTAATGGCTTTCATTAAATAACTTGGATTTTTCTTATTAACAACGTGTTTTAATTCATTAAATAATCTTGCATTAATTCTTGATTTATCAACCAAAGTAACAACATTTTCATGATCTTTTAAGAAATCAACAATTTCATCATATTCATGAATTTCAACACCTTCAATTTCAAAATCAATTTTCTTTTTGTTAACAAACAAATAATTCCCATATTGTTTTGATAAATATAAATAGGAATAGAAAACAGGATTACACTCAATATCATTCCCTCTTAAATTTAATGTCCAAGCTATATCATCCAAAGTTGAAATTAAGTTGGCTTCTGCACCACTTTTTAAAACTTCTTCTAATACATTTTCTATTTTTTCTATATGACTTAAAGTATATAAATCTTTATCTAATTTAAAAACTTTCGAATCCGATAAGGATGGTCTATTTTCAACCATATATGAATAATCTTTATCAACGATTTTATCTTCTTTTTTGTTAACCAAAGATTCATATAATCCTTCACTTGCAATTAAAGTATTTAATCCTAAAGGATATAAGCCTTTTTCTTTAATAAATTTATTTAATGGTAAAACTCCTTTTTCACCAATCTTCATTAAAGTAACACCACTATCCTTTAATTCTTTTTCTGCTTGAATAAAGAATCTTCCATCAGTAAAAAGATAAGCATTATCTTGAGTAACTAAAAGGTCACCAGTATCACCAGTAAATGGGCAAAAATATAATCTTTCTGCCATATAGAAACTAGCAATATATTCATTATCATGAGGATCACTTGTTAAAACTAAGTATCCTTTTATCCCTTCTTCCTTTAATTTATTTTGCAAATTTATTAAGTTCTCTTTTTTAAACATAAAATTCTCCTTAAATCCTTTAATATTATATTCTTAAAAAGAATTTATAGTATAAATTTGCAAAATAAAAAGCCTGATATTAATAGGACTATCAGACTTTTATCATTATATTAAGTAACTTAGAAAGGGAAGCACTACATTACTTAATGTCAATAAATTGTTCGTTATCAACTTTCACTGCTTTTGGAACAATGATATTTAAAACACCATTTTCAAGAGATGCATCAACTTTAGTATTATCAACATCACCTAAATAGAATGATCTTTCACCTTCAGAAACAAATCTTTCCTTTTTAATGAAATGTTTGTTGTTATTATCATCTTTAGTTTCATCTTGCTTATAAGAAACTTTTAATGTTCCTTCATTTAAACTGACTTTAACATTTTCTTTCTTAATTCCTGGCATTTCAACAGCAACAACAAATTTATCATCCTTTTCTTCAATATCTGTTCTCATTAATCTATAACCTTTTTTAGGTTCAATTGGCATACCAATAAATGCATCAAATAATGGGTCAAATAATGATTCTCCTACAACATTGTGATTTTTCTTATATTCTTCGTACATAATTTATACCTCCATATTTTTAGCACTCGTATTTCCTAAGTGCTAACTATATATTATCACAACTTTTAGCACTGTCAATAGTTAAGTGCTAATTTTTTTAAATTTTTTTGTGCACAAAAAAAGTAGGTTCAATTCCTACTTTTTAAATATTTTCTTTAAAAATCAATTATTCTTCAATTGGTTTTTTCTTGAAAGATGAGAATCCATTAACAAGTGATGCTAAGCAAGCAATAATTAATAAACTACCATCAACCATACTACCAGCATGGACAGAAATTACCCAGCTTGATAATGAAATTTCAAGACCAGCATTAATTAATGGAATAATACAGAACATTAATACAGCGGTTCCACATTCAAGAATAAAGCTTAAGAAACTTAATCCTTTGAACTTATAAGCTAATAAATTCAAAACAACAGCTGCACAAATAAAACAGAACATACATAAAACAGGAATTGACATACCATTAAATCCGCTTCCACCAAAAATAGCTTGGAAACCAGTAATATATCTAATATCTGTAGTTGTAATACATCCTTTTAATTGAACAAATGGTGCAAAAAATACAAATATACATGCGATATCTAGTATTAAACTATATGAATTTGCTTTTGATAAGAATTTTTTCATACATTCACTCTCCTTAAATCGTCTAAAATATTATATATAAATAAGGTAAAAAAATACACAACTTTTTAATAATGGATTTTTATATGATTTTAATGAATTAGAGACGATTGTTAGCAATTAATTTATTAATTTCTTTTGCAACCGCATCATCATAGTTATTTCCAATTACATAATCAGCATTTTCTTTAACTATCATCTCTGCATTATTAACAGCCACAAATGAAAAACCTTCGGATTTCATCGATAAATCATTGCCCGAATCTCCAAAACATAAGAAATCACTTTTTTCTAATCCTAGATGATTCATAAGTAGTTCAATACTTTTGCCTTTTGAAACACCTTTGCTAGTTATTTCAATATTAATAGGATCGCATAAAACAACATGAATATTCTCGTTAGAAGATAATCTTTTATAAGCCTCTTCAATATCTTTTTCGCTTCCAAAAATATCAAATTTATACACATTATCGTCGTGCTCAAGTATGGTTTTTGCTAGATCAGTTGAAAATTCTTTGCTTTTTAATGCAAAAGAATCCATAAATAATCCACAATATTTTCTATTAAGAGGTGTGTCTTTAAAAACAAGCACATCCTTAAAAAGTAGCTGAATTGAGAGATTTAAATCATCCGTGGTTTTCAAAATTTCAAGACTGATTTCTTTTTTAATCGAACATTCATATATGATTTTCTTATCATAATTATCGTAAATTACAGCACCATTGAAACCAATAACATATTTTAAACATTCAATTTCAAAAAACTCTTTAGGAATTAATGGATATGATCTTCCAGTCGCAATAATTAAAGACTTGTTTAATTTATGCATTTCATCTAATGTTTTTTTAGTTTCAAAACTTAAAGCCCTATCTTTATTTAACAATGTTCCATCTAAATCACTAACTATAAATTTATACATAAAATATTATTTCGAATATTTATACATAAAGAAACCAATGCTAAACATTAAAGAGATAATCATGCTTGCAATCGAAGATGCTAACCCTATTGTTTCTTTGCTTACAATTATTCCAATAATAGAAAAACAGAAACCAATAAACACAATTACAGAATATGCACCAAGTAATTTATAATGTTTAACTGGCTTATTTAAAAATAATTTAATTCCTGAAACACCAGCAAAAATTTTAACTATAAATTGAACGATACCAACAATAATTACAACTACAACATTAACTAATTGAGCAGCTTCATTAAAGTTCTTAAAGAAATCATAAATTGAATATACTGCTAAAAACAAGAATGCAACGCTTGAAACCAAAAGCATGTATCTACTAGCTGTTTTAATTCTCGAAATACTTTCCCAATTTTTAAAGATTTCATCGTTAGTTTCTGCTAATAATGGTTCCTCATTATCATGAGTATAAAAGGTGATTTTATTAACTTTTCTTCTTATTTCTAATGCAAGTTTAGATTTACCTGGATCATCAAGGAATAATATAGTCACTGCTTCCCAAACAAAAACCCACGCAGCGATATCTAATACTTCATTAAAAATCTCATCTTGGATATCATTATTGAACTTAATATAGTTCCTACAAACAATCATAAGAAGCATAATTGAAATTCCTATGAAAATAAGCATCCCAGAAAATACTTGTTTATTTAATTTCTTCTTTCTTGAACTATATCTTCTAAGCTCTAAAGTGTTATTAAAAGTTTCCATTAAAACTTTTGGATCATAACCCTTATAATCTTTAAGAACTAGATTAATATCAACCTTATATCCAGTTGGGATGTTTTCAATAATTGAATCCATAGTTTCTAAAACATTTTTAGAAAATTGAGGATTATTTGGATTACCAATTTCTTTGTCTAAAATATCATCCGTAGAATCATAATTTAAATCAACATCAATAATCTTTTTTTCTTTGTCTAAATAGTAATATTTGTCGATTAATTCGAGTTGTCTTGAATCACTTGTAACAAGACCATTAAGTTTTTTATTTTTCATACTTAAAATTATAAAAAATAGAAAACAAAAAGAAAATAAAAAATATTTTTTCAATTTTAGGTTTATTTAAGGTTCATATTCTAAACTACAACCATGAAGATAGGAGGTTAACTTATGGTAATCAATGTATTTAAAAGATATGAAATGAAATATTTGCTTAATAAAGAGCAATATGAAACTCTTAAAAAAGAAGTGCTTAAAAGACTTTCACCCGATGAATATGGAGAAAACACTATTCAAAGCTTATATTACGATACTATAGATAACCGCCTTATTCGTTCATCTTTAGAAAAACCAATCTTTAAAGAAAAATTAAGATTAAGATGCTATAACCTTAACACTAATAATAAAGATATATATGTAGAGATGAAACGTAAATACGATGGAGTTGTTTATAAAAGAAGATTAGCTTGTAAAGAAAATGAAGCTGACAAGATATTAGAAAATAGTAAGAGTAATTCTCAAATTGGAAAAGAACTCGATTATTTCACTAAATTTTATGGAACTCTCGTTCCTAAAATGTTAATCATCTATGATCGAGAAGCTTATTACGATAAAAATAGTCAATTAAGAGTAACATTCGATAAAAATGTACGATATCGAAAAAACGAACTCAACTTTCACACAAATTTAGATGGTGAAAGTTTATTACCAGAAGAAACAATTCTTCTTGAACTTAAAACAGATGCAGCTTTACCATTGTGGCTTTGCGAAATTCTTGATAAAGAACACATAAATAAAACATCTTTTTCAAAATATGGCGCTGCATATGAACGTGAATTCTATAAATTAGAAAATGAAAGGAGTAATGAATTATGTTTGAATCAATCTTTAGCGATGGCACTGTAACAACAGTTAGTTTCTTTATTGCATTAGGAGTAGCTTTAGTAGCGGGTTTAATTTATGCTTTCTTAACAAGTTTTAAGTCAAAGTCATCAAAGAGTTTCTTTATTTGTACAGCCTTATTACCAATGGCAGTTGCTGCAGTAATTGCAATTGTAAATGGTAATTTAGGAATTGGTGTAGCAATTGCTGGTGCTTTTGGTCTTGTAAGATTTAGATCAGCTCCAGGAACTGCAAAAGAAATTGCCATTATCTTTATTGCAATGGCTGCAGGCTTAGCATTTGGAACAGGATATCTTGCTTATGGTGCAATTTTCTTACTCGGATCAGGAATTATTCTATTTATCTTTAATAGAGTAATGCTAAAAACTAAAAGCTCAAAATCAAAAGAAAAAATCATTAATGTTACTATTCCTGAATCACTCGATTACACAACAGTTTTCGATGATATCTTCACTGAATACACCACTTCTAATGAACTTGAAAAAGTTAAATCAGTTAATATGGGGAGCATGTTTAAGTTAACATATCATGTAACTCTTAAAAACTTAGAAAATGAAAAAGCAATGATTGATGCAATTAGAACTAGAAATGGTAATTTAGAAATCCAATGTTCAAGAGCTGATTTAGATCAAGCTGAATTATAGATAGAAAACGCATTAGCCCCTCGGCTAGTGCGTTTTCAATTGCCTAAAAATAAAATTTCTAAAGGCTCTTCATACAATCCAAAATAAAAGTTTTTAAATTCATAATTTTAACAATTTCAAGTATTGAAAGCGTTTTCGTAAATTTCCGAAAACGCTTTCATATTTAATTTTTTAGGATTTTGTATTATTACATAGATGCTTAAATATTTTAAGCAACGAAATGAAGGAGGTATGAAATTTATGTTATTAGAAAAATTATTTGAAGAACAAGAAAACAATGAAAAAGAAAATACAGAAAATATTTTAGAAAGTGAAAATTCTAAAGAATCTGTTATTTCGATTTTCAATTATTTAAACACAAGCGATATTTTCTAATCGCTTTAAAATTAGAGTTTTTAATTTCCTTTGAGGTTAAGTTTTTAACCTCTTTTTTATTACTTTAAATCAAAAGAACATCAAGAAATAAAAAAATCATATACCTTTTTCAAAAAAAGGTATATGACATAGTATCGTATTCATCGATGTTTTTTTAATTTGGTGCCGGCTGCCGGACTCGAACCAGCCACCTACTGATTACAAATCAGTTGCTCTACCAGATGAGCTAAGCCGGCATATTCGTGGTGGGCGCTATTAGGATCGGACTAATGACCTCTTCCGTGTGAAGGAAGCGCTCTCCCGCTGAGCTAAGCGCCCATCGGACTGCCAACAAAACATCTATTTTATTAAAAATATGGTGGGCCTTAATAGACTTGAACTATCGACCTCACCCTTATCAGGGGTGCGCTCTAACCAGCTGAGCTAAAGGCCCACATAGCGTTCGTAAACGCTCAATTATTATATAAGAGATAGATATAAAAATCAATAACATTATTTATCGAGCAAAACCGATGAAATATCTAATATATTTAGAAATTATTCATTCTAAATATAATTTTATTTCCCTTAAAATATTGTTATTTTGGTATACAATGTATACAATAATATCAAATATTTACTAAAGGAGTCTAAATTATGTCAGTTAATGCATCAACACAAGTTAGAATAAACCCAACAATTAAAAAAGAAGCAAACGAAATATTTAACGCTTTGGGTATAGATATGTCATCAGCCATAAACATGTTTTTGCATCAATGTATTTTAAGAGGAGGCTTACCATTTTCTGTTGAAATACCTAACTACAATAAAGAAACTATTGATGCAATGATTGAAGCTAAAAAAATATCTTCTGACCCAAATGTTAAGAGTTATTCCTCAATGGATGACTTAATGAAAGAATTAAATAATTAATGAAATACAAAATTAAACTTACGACAGCTTTTAAAAAAGGGTACAAAACTATAAAGAAAAGAGGCTATGATCTATCTTTATTAAACTACATTATCAATAAACTAGCTAACGGAGAAAAATTAGAAGATAAATATCATGATCATCAATTAAAAGGAAATTTTAAAGATTTTAGAGAATGTCACATAAAACCAGATTGGTTGTTAATCTATCTTATAGAAGATAATATATTAACTTTAACTCTAGTTGCTACAGGTTCACATACAGATATATTAGATATATAAAATAATTCGCATTTTTTTAGTTTTAATATCATATTAAAGGTATTTTTATTAATTTATTTATAACTTATTAAATTATAGAAGAGTATAATAACAATCGTGTCTAAATAGGAGACGAATTAGTTATGAATTTTTTAAATGTTTTAACATCAACAACAAGTAATGAACCTTATACGTTACTTTTACCACTTGCGCTCATACTTATTGTTGCAAAAGTATTAGCAATTTTTAGTGCTAAATTTAAATTACCTCAAGTTGTAGGTTTTTTACTTGCAGGACTCTTGCTTGGGTTAATTAAACTTATTCCAGGTCAAACAGTTTTTACTGATTATACCGAGGAAAATATAAATGGTCTTGCAAAAATTGGTGTTGTTTTAATCTTATTTAATGCTGGACTTGAAACTGATTTAAAGCAAATTAAATCTGTTGGCGGGCCTGCTATTTTAATTACTTTGTTAGGTGTTTTAGTTCCACTTGGTCTTGGCGCTTTACTTGGTTATTTATTTATGCCTTCAAATTCACCAATTACTAATGTATTTTATGGTGTAATTTTAACTGCCACATCAGTAAGTGTTACAGTTGCAACATTAAAGGAACTTGGAAAACTCACTTCAAAAGCTGGTACATGTGTTGTTAGCGCTGCAATTTTAGATGATATTATTGGTATTATCTTATTATCTTTAATTATTTCACTTGATGGAAAAACTTCATCAACTCAATATGTTGATAATCAAGCATTAAATATCTTAATTATGATTGGTTTAATGATTGCTTTCTTTGCAATTTCATTCTTATTGGCTTTTCCAATTAAGAAACTATTTATGTGGTTAGATTCAAAATGGCCACATCATAGAAGAATTCCTATCTTCTCTTTAGGTATTTGTTTCTTATTTGCTTATTGTGCTCAACGATTCTTTGGTGTTGCAGATATTACAGGTGCTTATATTGCTGGTTTAATCTTATCCACTACCAAACCAAGAGAATATTTGGATCAAAAAACAGAATCAGAAATTGGTGTTTTATTTGCCCCAATCTTCTTTGCATCAGTCGCACTATCTTTATATGACTTAGAATTATCTTCTATCAATACAATGTTTATTATATTTGGTTTAATTTATGTAGTTGTTGCTTTGCTTGGTAAATACTTAGGTGCTGGACTAGGAGCATTAATGACAAAGTTTAACTTTAAAGAAGCATCCGTAATTGGTGTTGGTATGATGGCTAGAGCTGAAGTCGTTATTGTTACTGCAAAAACTGGAATTGATGCAGGAATCATCCCTGCAGATCAACCAATTATGCCATTTATCTTATTATTAATTATTTTAAGTTCATTACTTACTCCAATCTTCTTAAAACTCATTTATAAGAACGATAAACCAGATAATCAACTTCCACAAAAAGAAGTCACATCTGAAAATTAATTGATTACATCATAGTTTTGTCATACATGACTAGTAAAATGTCATATATGGAATTATCATAAAAATTAATGCGTGATTTATTGAAATCACGCATTTTTTAATAAAAAAGAGTTTTTTAAACTCTTTGCAGTTTCATAAAAAATGAAGTAAAGGAACTTTGATACGTGATCTATTTCAGTCACAAAAGTTTTTCACAAGTCGAATAAATTCGCCTGAAAGATAATAATAACCTTTACTTCTTTAAGAATTATATCATAATTTCTAGTTAAAAAAAGATGTCCATTCAGGACATCTTTTATGTTTATTAAGCAAATGTAATAAGAGATTAACGTTTTGAGAATTGTGGAGCACGTCTTGCTTTTTTGAGACCGTACTTCTTTCTTTCTTTAGCTCTGCTATCTCTTGTAAGCATTCCATTAGCCTTTAATACTGCACGATCTTCGCC
The DNA here is from genome assembly GCA_963626345.1 of Gemmiger formicilis. Lineage (GTDB taxonomy): Bacteria > Bacillota_I > Bacilli_A > RFN20 > CAG-826 > Onthovivens. The sequence goes on from CAVFXI010000032.1 coordinate 11,220, forward strand.
AGCTTCTAATAAAGCACGAGCGATACCTAAACGAACAGCACCAGCTTGACCTTGGAATCCGCCACCTTTAACAGTTACTGTAATGTCGTATTTTTCAGTTGCTCCGACCATTTCAAGAGGTTGCTTTAAATCAAGGACTAAAACTTTGAATGGGAAGTATTCATCAACAGGTTTTCCATTAACAACGATACTTCCTTTGCCAGCCTTTAAATAAACTCTAGCAACACTTGATTTTCTTCTACCAGTTCCGTAGAAAACATCATTTTTCTTAGCCATTATTTGTTACCTCCTAAACTTTTGAATTCAAGAACTTCTGGTTTTTGAGCTTCATGTTTGTGCTCAGCACCTTTATAAACAAATAATTTCTTGAAAATTTGTCTACCAAGTCTGCCTTTTGGAAGCATTCCCCAAACGGCTCTTTCAACTAATTCATCAGAATATTCCTTTTGCATAACTTCTAATGATCTTTCTCTCATACCACCATTGTAACCGCTAACGTTATAATATTTCTTATCAGTAGCTTTGTGTGGAGTTCCTTTACATGAAACTTTATCACTATTGATAACAATGATATAATCGCCACAATCAACATTTGGAGTATAAGATGGTTTTTCTTTACCCATTAAATAAACTGCAATTTCGCTTGCAAGTCTACCAAGTGATTTGTCTGTAGCATCAACTACATACCATTTACGGGCAACTTCTTCTTTCTTAACATTTGTTGTTTGTCTAAACATTTACACATTCCTCCATAAAAAATTAAATCTTACCGGGACATAATTTTTAGATTAGTGCCGATTAATATTCTATACTTATAAAGTATAGATTACAAATAGAAAAAGCACTTTTTGCATTTAAAACTAACAATTTTTATTGTTTTTTAGTTATTTTTGTTCATTTATCTTACTTTCAAACTTCTTTATTCCAACCATTTTATAAAAATCTCTAATCAATTTTTCTATATCTGGTTCGATTTTAAGATATAAAAATTTGTCTTCAAATGATGATAATTCATCTTTTTGATAATAAGCTTCTGCAATTGAAGCAGCCATTGATGCAATAGTATCAGTATCCCCTCCTATTGCAACTGCGTTTCTAATTGTATCTTCTAACGAATCTGAAATTAAAAAACAATAAATTGCAATTGGTACAGTATCTTCGCATCTTGATGAAAATTTATATGATTTTAAAAGTTCTTCAAAACTCAAATTTAAAATACTTGGATAATATTCACTTACAATTCTATTTTTAATTTCTTCTTTTGAAATACCATGAAGTGAAAGATATATAGATAATGCAATTGCTTCTGCACCTTTAATCCCTTCAGGATGATTATGGGTAATTTCGGTTACTGTTTTTGATAAAATCTTCAACTCATCCTCGCTTTTTGCAACATATGCAACAGGAGAAATTCTCATTGCTGATCCATTCCCAAATGAATTATATGGTTCATGTTTTGAACTCAAACACCAATTAAAAAACATATTTCCCCATCCAGCATAAATATGATTTTTGCAAGTTGTTATAAATTCATTAACCAAGTCTTTTTTAATAGAATTCAAAGTCTTTTCATCATATGAAATTGGATAATATTTCATTAATACTTTTGCTACAGCTATAGTTAAAAAAGAATCATCAGTCATCCTTGATTCCATATTAAAAATATTAAAATCTTTTGTTTTAATCGACTCAAATTCATACATGGAACCCACCATATCACCAATAATTGCACCTAACATACTTTTCTTCCTTGCTATATTTATTATGTAAGGTATTGATTTTTTATTTGCAAGTTTAATTTTAAAAAAGAGCAACCAATTAGGTCGCTCAAATTAATTACAATAATTTATTTTTGATATAAACGTAATATTCACCATATGGAAAGTTTTCAAGACTTAAACATTTATAATTTAATGTAGCATATAGTCTTTGCGCTTTTCTATTATTCTTATCAACTAAGAAAATAATAACGTAACCTTCAAATTTCTTTTCTAATAATTCAAATAATTTTGTCGCTATCCCTTGGTGTTGATAGTTTGGATCAACCATCAATCTACAAAATCCAATAAATCTTCCTTGATACATATCAAGATCATATTTATGGAGGTAATCTTTTGGAAAACCATTAAAGCATTCTTGAAAATATTCTTCTTCTCTTTCGCAAGCAATATAACCAACGACTTCATCGCCGTCTAAAGCAACTAACGTACTATCTTTCTTTCTTAAATCATCAAGAATTATATCCATGTTTGGATAATCTTCGCTTTGATAGATATCTAAATTATTTTCTTTAAATTGTTCACGAACCTTTTTAAGTAAATTCATTACTCCATATAGAAAATCTGGATTGCCTTTAACGTATTTAATCATAAGATTAGCCCTCTTTTGAAATTTTATCTAAATGTCGCTTTATTCCTTCTTTAATATCGTCTCTTGATAAACTAACATCAATTACCGCTTCAATAAAACCAACTTTATCCCCGCAATCGTATCTTTTTCCAACAAAATCATAAAAATAAACAGGTTCATCTTTCATTAAATTTGATATAGCATCCGTTAATTGAACTTCACCACCTTTTCCTTTTGGAGTTGTTTCAATTTTTTCAAAAATTTTATAATTGAAAACCCATTTACCAAGCGAAGCTAAATCACTAGTTGCTTCTTCTGGTTTTGGTTTTTCAACAATGCCTTTAAGTTTATAAGTTCTATCATCGCTTTTTTCTAAAACATCCATACAACCATATTTAGAAATTTGTGAATGTTCAACAAGTTGGCCACCAACAATTGTATGTCCACCGAATTTTAAAAATGCATCAACCATTTGTTTAACTGGTGGTTCGTTTTTGTATGTGCAAATATCATCTCCACAACAAACTACAAAATTATTTTTCCCAACTACTTCTTTAGCTTGTAAAACCGCATGTCCTAAACCTAATAATTCTTTTTGTTCTACATAATAAAAATTAGCTTTCCTAGAAGTTTCATGAATGATTTTTGCATATTCACCCTTGCCACTTTCACGAAGCTCGGCTTCATATTCTTCATCTATATCGTAATATTTTTTAATTGCCTCTTTACCTTTTGAAACAATAAAAACTATATTTTCAATTCCACTATCAACCAATTCTTGAACAATATAATCAAGTGTTGGTCGATCAACAATTGGTAACATTTCCTTTGGTATTCCTTTTGTTATAGGTAGAAATCTAGTTCCTTTACCAGCACAAGGAATTACCGCCCACTTAACACTATCCATAATAATCTCCATCTTTATTACAAATATTATATAAAAAATTCCATGCTATTGCGCATGGAATTTACTAAACTTTAATTATAAATTGACGTTATGATAAACTGCTTGAACATCTTCACAATCATCTAAATCAGCTAATAAATCATTGAATTTTCTCTTATCATCATCAACAAGTTCAATCTTATCATTAGCAAGAAGTGTTGATTGGCAATATTCATAATCTTCAACGCCTAAATCTTTTAATGCAGCTTTAGCTTTATCTAAATCGCCAGGAGCAACTACAACTTCGGCTTCACCACCATCTAAATTGATTTCTTTAACATCAACATCGCCAAGAACAAGTGCTTCTTCAAGTGATTCTTCAGTTCCATCATATTTAAAATCCATTAAACCAACTTGATTGAAATTATAAATAACACTACCTAAGTGACCGCCTTTTCTTGTTACAGCTGTACGAACACCGATTAATGCACGATTTGTATTATCAGTTAATGTATCAATAACTAATAAGCTTCCGCCTGGACCAAATGCTTCATATCTACCTTCTAAATAGTTAGTAGCTTCACCACCTTGTGCCTTTTTAATAGCTCTTTCAATAACATCTTTTGGACAGGATTTTCGATATTTATCAATAGCAGCACGTAATGCAAGATTGCTATCTGGATCTGGGCCCTTTTTAGCAGCCATGTAAATTTCTTTGGATGCACGCATGTAGATTGCGCTTTTTGCTTTTGCTGTTGCAGCCATTGCTGCAGCTCTAACTTCAAAATGTCTTCCCATATAAATATCTCCTCCGCAATATAATACTACTCTAGTCCCTTGTTTTCTAGATTTAATTACTAGATATAAATATTTAGTATTCGACTTTTTTCAAAAATAAAGCATGTGGAGGAGCGGTATAAGTAATAATCTCTCTCTTTGATGAATCTAATAAGTTTTTAACAATTTCTAAAGAGATATGACCTCTTCCAACCTCAATAATTGCTCCCATTAATTTTCTAACCATATACTTCATAAAACCATTTCCCTTGAATTCAACAAGGATATGATTGTCTTTAGTTTCTTTAAACGAAATTTTATAAATAATTCTTACAAAATTATCCTGATCTTCTTTTTTTGATGTGAAATTTTGAAAACAATGTTCACCAATGAATAATTTAGCACACTGTCGCATTAATTTCATATCAAGGTCTTTAATTGTATACTCAAAATTTCTTAAAAATGGATTATAATCACCTAAATTTATAACATATAAATAAGTCTTCGATTTACACGAAAATCTAGCATTAAATTCATCATCGACCTTTGACACTTTTTTAATAAAAATATCATTAGGCAACATCTTATTTAAACTATTTCTAAACTTAGATAAATTTATTTTTTTATCGTAATCAAAAGTGGCTACTTGATTTAAAGCATGAACACCTTTATCAGTTCTTCCTGAAGCATATATTTTTGTTTCGCTATTTAAAATGGTTGATATAGATTTTTCTACCACTTCTTGGATAGTATTTCTCTCATTTTCTTGAATAGCATATCCAAAATATTTTGAACCATCATAGGAAAATACAATTTTATATTTCATACTAGAAAGTCCCTTCAATTCCAAATATGAAATTTAAAAAGTCAACATTGAACTGTGTATATAGCACACATGCAGTAATGCAGATTCCAGCGAATAAAATTAAAATAATTAAGCAAACTAAATCTCTGCCACTAAAGTGCAGTTCTCTATATCTACTTCGCTTAGCATATGGATCATATCCTCTTGCATCCATTGCCAATGCAAGTTCATCACTTCTTGAAAAGCAACTTACAAGCAAAGGAATAATAAGAGTTGTAATTGATTTAATTTTTTTAGAAACAAATCCACGATTATAATCGACACCACGAGATTTTTGAGCTCTCATTATTCTATTTGCTTCTTCAAGCAATGTTGGGATAAATCTTAATGCCAAAGAGATAGTCATAGATACTACTTGAGTAGGAAATTTAAATATTTTTAAAGGAGTTAAATACCACTCAAACGCATAAGTAATGTCGAGAGGTCTAGTAGTTGTTGTTAAAACCATTGTTAAGGCTATCATTAAAATTATTCTTAAAACAACCTTCAAGGAATTATAAAGTGCTTCAAAATAAATTGTATATCCATTTGGAAAAACTATCATTGGATGGCTATATTCTCCATATGGAATAAGACAATTTATAATAATTAAGAAAAGCATCATAAACCATAATGTAGTTAATGATTTGAAAAAACTTAAAAATGACACCTTTGAAATTATCATGATTATAGCAATGAAAATTGCAATAATTCCCAAAACAAAGAAACTATTTGCATAATTACCATAATTTAAAAAAACTATTACCATCAGTAATATAAGCGCAAATATTTTTAAACGACTATCTAATTTATGGATAACCGTATTAGAATTTCTATATTTCCCAAATACTCTATCCATTTTTCTTCTCCAAAACAATTTCATTCATTAATGAATCAAAATCATTAACCAATGATAAATCTTTCTTAAAGCCGTATTCTTTTAAAGCTTTTTTGAATTTATATAAAGTTGGAATCTCAAGACTATAACTTTCAATGTCTTTTTCATTAAAAAGATTCTCAGGAGTTGTAACTTTAACTAACTTTGCATCGTTTAAGACGACTACTTTTTTAGCGTATTTCATTACAACATCCATATCATGAGTAACTAAAATAATGGTCTTACCTTCATCATGTAACTTTTTAATCAAATCCATGATTTCTGTTTTAGAAGATGGATCAAGACCAGCGGTTGGTTCATCAAGAACTAAAATATCAGGGTTTGATGCTAAAATCCCAGCTATAGCAATCTTTCTTTTTTCACCGCCAGAAAGTTCAAAAGGCGATCTTTTGAAATAACTTTCAGAAATACCAACACTATTTAAGGCTTCAATCGAAACTTTTCTTGCTTCCTCTTCATTTAAACCAAAGTTTTTAGGCCCAAACATAACATCTTTTAAAACATTTTCTTCAAATAATTGATACTCTGGAAATTGGAAAACCATTCCAACTTTTTTTCTTAGCAAAAACAACTTTTTGCTTCTTCTTTTTTTATCTTTAGAAACAACAAAATCATCAATAACTACTTCTCCAGCACTTGGTAAAAGTAATCCATTTAAAATTTGCATTAAAGTAGATTTACCTGCGCCTGTTTTTCCAACAACAGCAACAAAATCTCCTTTTTCAATAGAAAAAGAAACATCATCTAACGCTTTAAATGACTCATTTTTACTGACAAAATAGGTATATGAAACATTTTTTACTTCGATTTGCATATATACCTCGCTAATTCATCAATTGTATTGATTTCTTTAGGGATTTGAACGCCTTTTTCACTTAATGAATTTTTAACTTTTATAACAAAAGGAATATCTAAACCAATCTTAGTTAAATTTTCACAATCACTAAAAATATCTTCAGGTTTCCCATCTTTAAATAATTTACCTTTATTTAAAATAATAACTCTATCTGAATAATAAGCCTCTTCAATATCATGAGTAATAGAAATGAAAGTTAAGTCCTTATCTTCTTTTTTCATATCAAAAATAAGTTTTCTAATATCTTCAACTCCTTCTGGATCAAGCATTGAAGTTGCTTCATCAAAAATAATAATTTTTAATCCTAATGCTAAAATACCCGCAATAGCAACTCTTTGTTTTTGCCCACCAGAAATTTCACTTGGTTCTTTATTTAAAAACGCATCCATATGTACTTTTTTTGCATACTCATGCACTAAATCATACATTTTTTTATATTCAACATTTCGATTTTCAAGACCAAAAGCAATATCATCCTCAACAGTTGAACCAATAAATTGATTGTCTGGATTTTGAAAAACTATTCCTATTGTTTTTCTAATATCTGATACTGTTTTTTCATCTTCTTTAACGCCATTTAATAAAATTTCGCCACTTGTAGGTTCTAATAAGTAACACAAAAGTTTAGCTAGTGTAGATTTACCACTGCCATTATGTCCAATAAGAGTGACATATTCCCCCTTATTAATAGAAAAAGAAACGTCATTTAAGGCTTCGACGTCTTTTTCATATTCATAAGTTACATTTTTTACTTCAATAACTGCGTTTTCTTTCATTACTTTAAAATTACTTCTTTTACATTTCCTTGATACTTTTCGTATTCAATTCCTGCAAGATCAAGCATTTTCTTACTTGCTTGAATTCCGACTGTATCAGCATATTTATCATCAAGATAAATAATCTTTTTAATTCCTGTTTGAATAATTGCTTTTGCGCATTCATTACATGGGAATAATGTTACATAAACTGTGCAACCATTAACAGAACTACCATTTCTAACATTTAAAATTGCATTAAATTCAGCATGGCAAACATATAAATATTTGTT
>CAVFXI010000033.1:0-10728 GCA_963626345.1 Gemmiger formicilis
ATATTATAGCATGCATATTAATTTTTTATTAAGGAAATTGATGAATATTTTAAAAAATTTTTCTCAAATTTCTAGATTACTTAAAAAATTGAAAAACTATCGGTAAAATCGATAAAAAACCATTTCTGATACACGATAAATAAAAAAGTTCATTTATGCATTTTTAGTAGCACGAATGAACTTCCAATCATCTATTCTTTTAAATCTAAAATTTCATCAAAAAAACAGCATTTTTAATCAATGCTGTTCATTATTTTTAATTAAAGAATACTTGTTAATAATCCTTTAAATGATTCGAGTTCAAGTGAAGCTCCACCAACTAAAGCACCATCAATATCTTTTTCGCTTAAATATTCTTTTATATTATTTGGTTTAACACTGCCGCCATAAAGAATTCTAACACGATTGGCGACTTTTGCTCCATAAAGTCCTCTGACTAATTTGCGAATATATCCACAAATGTCTTCAGCAATTTCTTTACTTGCATTTTTTCCAGTGCCAATTGACCAAATTGGTTCATAGGCAATAACAACTTTTACCATATCTTCTGGTTTGACATCTTTTAAACCAGTTAAGATTTGTTCTTTAATAAATTCTTTTGTCTTATTGGCTTCAAATGTTTCAAGCGATTCACCACAACAATAGACTGGTACCATATTATTTGCTAATAAGGCTAAAATCTTTTTATTGCACTTTTCACTTGTTTCTGCATCATATTCTCTTCTTTCAGAGTGACCAATAATTGCCCAATCAATATTAATTGATTTAAGCATTGGGATTGAAATTTCGCCAGTAAATGCACCATGATCATCTTTACTGACATTTTGACTTGCTACGATAAGTCTCTTTTTAACAATCTTTTTGACTGCTTGTAAATCGATATATGGACAAGCAACACCCATATCGACTTTATTTTTCTTTGCTAAATCACTAATTTCTTTAGTACCTTGAGCAAATTCAACAGCTTCTGGAAGAGTTTTATTCATCTTCCAGTTGCCTAATAATAATTTTCTTCTCATAAATAATTATCCAATAATATCAATTCCTGGTAAGTGACCATCATTTTCAATCATTTCAAGGGAAGCACCGCCACCAGTTGAAACATGCGAGAATTTATCAGCATAACCAAATTGTTTTGCTGCAGCAGCACTATCTCCACCACCAATTACTGAGAATGCATCGTGATTTTCAGTTATAGCTTTACAAACGCCAATTGTTCCTTCAGTAAATAATGGATTTTCAAAAACTCCCATTGGACCATTCCAGAAAATTGTTTTTGCTTTCTTAATTTCTTCAGCATATAAAGCGATAGTTTTTGGACCAATATCTAATCCTTCATATCCATCATCGATATTTCCTTCAACAACTTTAATATCGGTTGGATTATCAAAATCTTCAGCTTCTTTAGTATCAACTGGAAGAACAATCTTTCCAGATTCATAGCATTTCTTTGCATATTCTAATTGATCATCTTCGCATGGTGATTTGCCAATATTCTTTCCTAAAGCCTTTAAGAATGTATAACTCATAGCACCACCAATTAAAATCTTATCGCATTTTTTAAGTAATGAATCGATAACTTTAATCTTATCACTCACTTTAAATCCGCCTAAAATAGCGATATATGGGTGATTATCTGCTTTAACACAAACACTTAAGTTCTTAACTTCTTTTTCCATTAAGTAACCTAAAGCGACTGGTTTTCCTTCTCCTTTTAAGATTTCAGGAACACCATATGTTGAAGCGTGAGCTCTGTGAGCACTGCCAAATGCATCCATGACAAATGCATCAACATTACTTGCCCAATCTTTAGCTAATTCTGGATTGTTTTTACTTTCGCCTTTTTCGTATCTTGTATTTTGAACAAGTAAAACTTCACCAGGTTGTAATTTAGAAACGGCTTCTTTTAAACCTTCGCCACTAGTAGCTTCTGAGAAATAAACATTTACTCCTGGAAGATAGCTTTGTAAGCAAGGAAGAACATATTTCATATTGTTCTTTTCTTTTTCTTTAGCAATTTCTTCATCATCTACTTTGCCCCATTTAATTTTTCCTAAATGTGACATTAAGACTAAACTTGCGCCTTCACTTAAAAGTTTTTTGATTGTAGGTAAAGCTTGAACAACACGATTGTCATCTCTAATTTCACTGCCTTTTAATGGGACATTAAAATCTACTCTAACAAGAACTTTTTTACCTTTTAAATCTTTTAATTCATCGATTGTATGCATAAATACTCCTTTTATAAATAAAAGGCTTAGAAAATATACTCTAAGCCTTTTTGTTTAACAATTTAAATTATTTTAATTCTGCGAAATATTTAATTGTTCTAACCATTTGGCTGGTATATGAATTTTCATTATCATACCAAGCAACGACTTGAACATGATATGTCTCATCATCAAGTTTGTGGACCATGGTTTGAGTTGCATCAAATAAAGAACCAAATCTCATACCAACGATATCACTTGAAACTAATGGTTCATCAGTCCATCCATATGATTCGGATGTATGATTCTTCATATATTCATTGATAACTTCTGGAGTTAAATCTTTTCCTTTACAAACTGCAACTAAGATAGTTGTTGAACCAGTCTTAACTGGAACTCTTTGTGCAGAACCAATTAATTTACCATTTAATTCTGGAATAACAAGTCCGATTGCTTTTGCAGCACCAGTGCTATTTGGAACGATATTTTCAGCACCAGCTCTTGCTCTTCTTAAATCACCTTTTCTATGTGGTCCATCAAGAATCATTTGATCACCAGTATATGCGTGAACAGTTGTCATAATACCACTTTGAATTGGAGCTAAATTATTTAAGCAATTAGCCATTGGAGCTAAACAGTTTGTTGTACAGCTAGCTGCTGAAATGATTGTATCTTCTGAAGTTAAAGTATGTTCATTAACACCAAATACGATTGTTGGTAAATCTTTTCCAGCTGGAGCACTAATAACAACTTTCTTAGCACCTGCTTTAATATGAGCAGAAGCTTTTTCTTTTGATGTATAGAAACCTGTACATTCTAAGACGACATCAACACCTAAATCACCCCAAGGGAGATTTGCTGCATCTTTTTCACTATAAATTTTAATTTCTTTGCCATCGACAACGATTGAGCTTTCTTTAGCAACAACTGTATCAGCTAAAGCATATCTACCTTGAGCTGAATCATATTTTAATAAGTGTGCTAACATTTTTGGGTCTGTTAAATCATTAATTGCAACGATTTCATAACCTTCTGCATTGAACATTTGTCTGAATGCAAGACGTCCGATTCTTCCGAATCCATTGATTGCTACTTTAATAGCCATTTTTATATTTCCTCCATCTAGATTTAAAAATCTATCGTGATTATTATATGCATTTTTTGACTTAAAATAAAGTCATATAAAACAAATATATATAAAAAATATAATTTTTTATTAGCTTTTCTTTTCAATTAGAAAAGCGCTTACTTTTTTAACGTTTTTTTACCTAAAAACTATTTAGTTTTTAAGAAATAAACAATTTCATTTACGGTTTCATCAAGGGCACTTGTTCCACTTAAAATATTTATTTCTTTAACTTCCCCAAAATCAAAATCTTTAATATCATCAATACTATTGATTATTTTAATAAATGCACTTTCATATTTCTTAGATGCCATCTTATAAAGTTCATTTGTGTTACTACTAGTTTCACTTCCGACAATAATTACCATATCTGGATTAGTAACATTATCATTAATGATTTTTTCTTGACGCTCTCGAATCATTTTGCAAATATCACCTTTAATTGAAACATTTTTATATTTATCCTTAAAAAAGTTCGAAAAATAATCATAATCATCAATAGATAATGAAGTTTGAAAATAAAGGTCTACATCTTCGCTTTTTGGTTCTTGATCATTTATAAATCCTTTTTTTGTGTCATAAAAATATAAATTATTTGAACAAGCATCCATTACACTGATAGTTTCTTCATGATTCTCTTTTCCAACGAAAACAACTTCCCTATTTTCTTTTTTTATTGAATTGCAAATTAGCTTTTTATTTGCTTCAATTACAGGACAAATTAAATCATAATATTTGACACCATTTTTATTTAAAATTTCTTTATATAATTCAATAGTTCCATGTGCTTGAAAAATTACAACATCATCCTTTGAATATGAAGAAATAATCATCTTTCTAGTTTCTAAATTTAAACCTTTAAGTTCAACGATATTAATATTAAAAGACTTGAATAAATCGGCTATTTTTTCATTATGAATAATCGGTCCAAAAAGATAAATATTTTTGTTTGCATTGGTTATTTTAATTTCCATTACTTTTGAAAGGGCACGTTTAACGCCATCACAAATACCAATTGGTTCAAATACATTAATTTTCATACTTACCATTTAAATAATTTAAAACATAATTGACATCGACATTATTATCAATTTCTTGACCTAAAATCGTATCTTTTTCAACATATTTATCATCAATTGAAATTATTTTAATATTATTCTTAAACCCTAAATCTATAAGAGCACTTTCTAAATGCATACTAAAACCACTTTTAACTGAATAAGGATCATAAATAATTATTTCTTTATAATCTAAAACTTCTTTTAAAAATTCCAAATTAATTGGTTTTAAAAACAACGCATTAATAAGTTCAACATCAATATGTTCTTTTTCTATTAAATCTTTCAGTTCATTTAAATGTGGTCCGTAACTAATTAAACATTTATCTTTAGAAATTGAATTTTTAATCTTTTTCCATTCAAATGGAATAATTGATTTTCCACTATCTAAATTTAAATCATGCTTGTTTTCACATAATGAATTTGGATATCGAATAATTAATGGTTTATTAAAATTTAAACTAAATTTAAAAAGCTCAATTGCTTCTTCATAATTTGAAGCGGAACAAATTGTTAAATTTGGGATATTCATTAAAAAACTTAAATCGTAAATTCCTTGATGAGAACAGCCATCTTCGCCAACCATTCCAATTCTATCAACTAAAATTGTAACATTAGTGTCCATTCTCCCAATATCATGAATTAATTCATCATAAGCTCTTTGCAAAAATGTTGAATAAATAAAAATATAAGGATGAATTTTTTTAGATAAAGCAAATCCATTAGCAAAAAGTAAAGCATGTTCCTCATTAATTCCAACATCGAAACATCTTTCCTTATGATTTAAAAATAACTTAGTAATATTACTTCCTAGACTTGTTGCTGGTGTAATCGCTACTAATCTATCATTTTTATACATTTCTTGATCTAATAAGTCGCTATATAAATTAGAAAAAGAAATTTTATTAATGTCAATTTTTTCTTTAATATTGCCATCTTCAATATTAAATGGCTTTATATAATGAAATTTCCCAGTACAATCTTCTTCACTAAAAGAATATCCTTTACCTTTTTTAGTTTTTACATGCAAAAGTATAGGCTCATTCAAATCTTTTATGGATTCAAATGTTTTTAATAATTCCTCAATATTATTTCCATTGATTGGTCCGACATATCTTAAATTAAAATTGTTCAAAGCATTACAACTTGCATCCTTTAAAAACTTTGAAAATCCACCAACAGTTTTCCCAATTGCCATTTCATTATCATTAACAATTATTAAAAACTGTTTCTTATAATTGTATAAATTATTAATAGCCTCAAAAACAACACCATTAGAAAATGATGCATCTCCTATTACCGATATAATCTTATATTTTTCATTTGTGATATCACGAGCATAGGCATATCCTAAAGCAGTTCCGACCGAAGTAGAAGAATGACCAGCTTCAAAAGTGTCATATTCAGATTCCTTCATATTTAAGAATCCATCATCACCATCTTTTTTCCTTAATTTTTCAAGTTTTCTTCCAGTTAATATTTTCTCTGTATAACATTGATGCCCAACATCAAAAAATATTTTGTCTTTTGGAGCATCAAAAAAATAATATAAAGCAACCTCTAATTCAACTAGACCTAAATTACTTGATAAATGCCCGCCATTAATCGAGCATTTTTCAAGTATGAATTTTCTAATATCAAAAGATAGATTTTCTAATTCTGATATTGATAATCCTTTTATATCTTCTGGAGATTTAATATCTTCTATTTTTAATGTACTCTTTCTTTCGTTCATAAATCTTTTTAATTATATCAAAATTTTCAAACTATAACTCTATAAATAAAAACAATAATACTCCTTATAAAAGAAAAAACTCGAATAAATCGAGTTTAAATCAAATATGGAGCACCATACGGGAGTCGAACCCGCGTAGCTTGCTTGGGAAGCAAGAATTCTGCCATTGAATCAATGGTGCATGTTAGATGGATTTATTTTCCATCTAATTCTTTAGAGTTAAATCGCTCGCTATCTAACTTCAAAGTATCGATAATCTTGAGTGGTAACTCATAGTAAGCATAAATATCTTGAATCTTTTCTTGACTAATCTTTTTAAATAAAGAGAAATCAAAATTAACAGAAGTATCAGCAAGCATAAAGTATATAGTATGATTTACAATAATACAAACAATTTTACCTTTATAAATCTTGCTTAAATCTAGAAGATCCATAATTTCTTTAGGTCTAATAACATAGAAAGCTTTTTCTTTATCTGTTGTAGATAAATAAAACTTTTTATTAAATTCGATAGATTCAAAATCAAGACTAGTCTTGTATGGTTTTAAAACGAATACATCACCATTATTGCGTTTATCTATAACAGCAATCCCACTATTGAAATCTCTTTGAATCGTAAAAGACATATATCTTCCAGGGTATGGATAATGATGTGTTGTTGTATTTCCTTTTGAATCAACGCTTGTAGTAATTCTTGTAAAAATATAATCACTTAATACAAGTTGGACACCTTTATAAGATGTTCTAATGGTGTCACTTGTTTGGAATTGATCAGGTTTTCTAAATACTCCTGAAGCATTCATTTCATTAAATGAAGCACCGTTTTTTGCTTCGTATGTAAATTGATTTGCTTTAAAAACATCGCACATAATAGCATGTTCTAAGTTATCCTTAACAAATTTATCATAACCAGCTGAAGGAATTGCAAATCCTAAAATAAATATAATAATGGTAACAAGAGCAAATATAATTGATACAGTCAATAAAGTCTCGTTGTTATCATTATTTTGAACGGCATAAATAATAAACAATATAATCGTAACAATTAAGAAACCCAAAGCAATAAAAGACAATATTTTAAATGTCTTTAATCGCTTATTTCTTTCTCTTTCAATTACATCAATTTTGTAATCCATAACTCAAACTAAAATTCAATTTTAACATCTTCTCTTTTTGCAGCTTCGGCTTCAAAGAAATCTTCTTTACTTAAATGCATTGAATTTGCAATAAGTGATGATGGGAAAGTAACAAGTTTTTGATTGTAAGTAGAAACATTTGAATTAAAAATTCTTCTACTTGCTTGTAAATTGTCTTCACAATCTTGGATTTGAAGTTGTAATCTTGAAAAGTTTTCACTAGCCTTTAAATCTGGATAGTTTTCCATAACAACATTAAGTTGACGGCTAGCTTCAGTAAGTTTTCCGGCAAGTTCGCTCTTTTCTTTCATTGACATATCTTCAATACGTGGAGCATTACGTAATTCAATAGTTTTAGTAATGGTTTCGTATTCATGTTTTGCATAACCTTTAACAGTAGCAAGTGATTTCGTTAATAAGTCGTATCTTTTAGTTAATGAAATATCAATTGATGATTTTGCTTCGTCAATTTTAACTTTGGTTTGATTAAACCAGTTTCTAGTTGAAATCCACCATCCAATAATTGCGATAATAAGGACTAAAACAATAACACCAATAATAATTCCAACAACAGCGCCTGATGATAGACCTGAATCTAATTTTAACATATAAATTTCCTCCTAATTTCTGTAATTATAATATTCTAATTTAATGCATTTTTAAATATAAAACTTTAATTCTTTTCGCTTTTAAATCTAACGGCACTGACAACAAAACTTGCAATATTAAAAGCTAAGATTAATCCAAACAAAATATATTGAGCAAGAACGCTACCAGCATAGGTAATTCTAAATAGATTTTGATCTAAAACTGAGCAAACAAATTCTTCTGTTAAAAACTGCATTATAATTAATCCAGCTAAACTGAAAATAAATAAAATAAGCGAAACTAAATAAAGAATCAAACTTAATTTTCTTTGAGGATTTACAAATAAATAAAATACAAAACAAACCATAGGCAAAATTGAAGTTAAAATTAATAAAGTATATCCAAGTGGGAATCTACTAAAATTATTAAAAATTAAAGCACCTTTTAAACCATTAATAAATGAAAAACCTGTAAAAATTAAATAGAAACCAATTGCAAACATTCTAGTCCATGAATATGTATGAAATACTCCTGGGCAAATTGGATCACGATATTCATATTCGAATTTGTGTGATAATGCCTTAATAAATAAGACAATATTTATAATAATTAAACAAATTAAAATGAATAAATTATCTAATGGTGAGAAATAATTTTTATAATGATTTAAGAAATTATTTAAATGATAGTCATATTTAATCATCATTAAAACAATCGAACCAATCGTTAAAACTGTTGTAGTAATCAAAAATGCAATCAATCCACCTTTGCTAAATTTTTTAAAATATAAATTTCTAAACAAAACAATTAAATATATAACTGGTAATAGATAACTAAGAACAATTGGGAGCATTTCAAGTATAGATGAAAATTTATCAGAAATTAATCCAACTGCATTTACCCAAGAGTTATATAAAAAGAATAACGAAATAAAATATAAGACAAAGAAAATCAATGAATATTCTAAATTAGAATTATCTTTAACATTGTTTTTAATCTCATCTTTATCAATTTTATTTAAAGCAATATTATTATTTTTCATACTTCACCAACCTATTAAATAAATTATTTTCAATCGACCACGACATATCATCTTTTAAAATGATTTCTTTATAACCAATCATATCATCATTATGGTAAATCTCACTTGTAGATTTATTTCCATAAGAAAGAGTAACACCTTGATAAAGAACATCGGCATTATTTATATGATCATGCCCATAAAAATGAGCCTTAATTCCGATGTTTTTCATTCTATTAAACGCATCAGTTCTTTTATAACCATAAGCAACTTTTTCTCTTTGTTCCCCTTGTCCTTCGGTTTCTCCTCTTTTATATAGTCTTAAAGCGTCATGTGTTTCATATAAAGGTATATGATAAAAAGCAAGACCAAAAGCATCGCCATCTTCATTATAAATATCTTCTAAATGCTTAATTTGATCTTCATGGATAATGTCATAACTATAACCAAGTCCATTAAAATGATAAGAATTACTATCAATAATGTATAAACGATATTTAACCGTTTCGTCTTCCATTAAATCAATAAAATAGTTAGCTTGACCAAAAATATTATCATCTTCATAGTCAATAAACATTGCATTCTTCTTTTCTTTTATATAACTCGAAACAAAGTAATAATCATAATCTCCTTGGAAATCATGATTTCCATAAGTAAATGCAAATGGAATGTTAAATGAATCAATAAAATCTAAAACATTTGTAACAATCGATTTATTTGCATCCATGAATGTATCTCCAGTAACAACAATTAAATCAGGTGAACAGGTTAAAATATTATTTCTAACATATTCCGTTGTTGTCTTAAAATCAGTTTGCATACTGAAATGAAGATCAGTTAGTTGCATTATCTTGAAATCGCTCTTATAATCCATCGTCAATTTATAGTCTTCAATTTTATACTCCTTTTGAGCATGACCATTATTGCAACTTGCTAAAACTAAGGGTGTCAATAAAACTACGATAAACTTATATTTATTTTTCATATAATAATTTTACATTTTATCCGTTATTTTCACAATTTTTTTATTGTTTAGATTGACCAATATATATTTATTAACCAAAACAAGAAAATTGAAGGAACACTATATGGATAAGAGGGATATTTACACATAATATTGGTCAATCACTATTAATAGGGGGGGAATTCATTAATTTTGGGGTTTCCAACAATAAAAAATCAACAGATGATATTTTTTTGTTTATTATTTTAAAAACATCGAATTCAGCAAATAAAATAAATTTAATATTCCTAAAAAAATAAATGAAAATCCAATTCATTAAAAAATCATATCCTTTTCCTTATCTTTTACTATGAAACGCAAGCAGAAAAAGATAGAATTAATTACTAAATCTTAGGTAAAAAAGATGGAAAAAATTAATTTAATAAATAAAGACGATTTAAAAAAATGGATTATCGAAATGCATCAATCTATTGATGATCTTGAAGAGTCTATTGCAAAAGCAAAATCTGTTGAGGAATTACGTTCCTCATTATTTAAATATCTAGACTTAATTCATAAGTCATATAATAAAGTTTCTATGAGCATTATTAATTTTCCATTTGATAAAAATTGTGACAAATATATGATTTTGTTAAATAAAGAACTTGCTGTTTTATTCGATGAATTTTCAGAAGCCTCAGAAGATGATGATTATGATGAAACACTTTCAAAATACATTTTTCAATTAATTGATTTAATCAAGGCAAGAGAGCGAAGAATCTCATATATGAATGCATTATTATCATTTTTGAAACATAACAAAATCAATATTAAAAAAGATGATATTTATAGAGAAATAAATTTTAAAAATTGTTCTATTATTAAGAGTGTAAAATTTGATAAAGATGAGC
>CAVFXI010000034.1:0-79699 GCA_963626345.1 Gemmiger formicilis
TTGTTGCAAGAAGAACTAGTGTTGAACTTTTACTTTCAAATCACTATTTTGATTGTAAAAGTTGTGCTAAAGAAGGTCATTGTGAACTTTTAGAAGTTGCACATATTGTTGGTGCAAGACCTGAAGAATTTATTGGCGTTAAAACTCCAACAACTTTAGATACCTTAGCTCCAGGATTAATTAGAGATACTAGCAAATGTATTTTATGTGGTAGATGTATTGAAGCATGTAAAGATGCACAAGGAATTTCAATTTTAGGTTTTGAAAATAGAGGATTTAAAACAATTGTTGGTCCTGCTCAAAATCGTTCATTTAGTCAAGTTCCATGTATGCAATGTGGTCAATGTACGCTTGTTTGCCCAACTGGTGCATTAATGGAACATTCTTCAATTGATAAATTAGATGAAGCTTTTAGAGAAAAGAAAATTGTTATTGTTCAAACAGCTCCTGCAGTTAGAGCAACAATTGGAGAAGAATTTGGTGAAAAAATTGGTACTCCATCAACTGGAAAAATGGTTGCAGCACTTCATAGACTTGGATTCTATAGAGTATTTGATGTCAACTTTGGTGCTGACTTAACTATTGTTGAAGAAGCAACCGAACTTTTAAATAGAATTAAAGAAGGCAAAAAAGGCCCAATGATTACAAGTTGTTCTCCAGGATGGATAAATTATGTTGAATACTATTACCCAGAACTTCTTGACCATTTATCAAGCTGCAAATCACCACATATGATGATGGGCGCAGTTATTAAATCTTATTATGCTGAAAAACATGGAATAGATCCAAAGAATATTTGTGTTGTTTCAATTATGCCATGTACCGCTAAGAAATATGAAATCTTAAGAGATCACGAAAGCGTTAATGGAAATAATGATGTTGATATCGTTTTAACAACACGTGAACTTGCTCGTGTTATTAAAAGAGCAGGTATTAATTGGAAAGCTCTTCCAAACGAAGAATTTGATGATGATTTAATTGGCGATTATACAGGAGCAGGCGTTATTTTCGGTGTTACTGGTGGCGTTATGGAAGCCGCTATTCGTAGTGCATATTATTTCATTACTGGCAAAGAACTTGAACCTGTTGAATTTAAACCAGTTCGTGGACTTGAAGCTATTAAGTCTGCTAGTGTTGAATTAAATGGCAAGACTCTTAATTTTGCAGTTGCTAGTGGTATGAAAGATGCTCATAAATTGTTAGATGAAATTAAAGATGGAACTTCCAAGTATGATTTTATTGAGATTATGGGCTGTCCAGGTGGATGCATTAATGGCGGAGGTCAACCATATGTTAATCCTGCATTCTTGCCAAATGAGGATCCAGATATTTTAGAAACTTATAGACAAAAACGTGCAGAAGTTTTGTACAAAGAAGATATTGGTCGTCCAATTCGTAGATCTCACTTAAATCCAGATATTGTTAAACTCTATAAAGATTATTTTGGTGAATATGGTAGTCATAAAGCTCATGAATACTTACATACTGAATATAATAAAAATAGAGAAAAGTATCCAAAGGTTAAATAATAATATTAAACGTTTCTTTATTAAATTAAAGAAACGTTTTTAATAATGAAAAATTATTGATTAGTTCATTGATATTTCATTCGTGGTAGGTTTAAAATCATATAAGAAACTTTAAAAAAACATCAGTTCATTGTAAAATTAATAAAGATTGGAACTTAATATTTATGAAAGAAGCATATAAAGAACGCATAATTTATCAAATTTATCCTTCATCATTTTATGATTCAAATAATGATGGATGGGGAGATTTAAAAGGAATTACTCAAAAACTAGATTATATAAAAGATTTAGGTGTTGGCATTATTTGGTTATCTCCAATTTATGCTTCTCCTATGTATGATATGGGATATGATATTAGCGACTATAAGAAAATAAATCCTAGATTTGGAACTATGGAAGATTTTGATGTTTTAATGCATGAAGCTAATATAAGAGATATCAAAATTATTATGGATCTTGTAATAAATCATACATCAAGTGAACATTATTGGTTTCAAGAAGCAATAAATAATCCAACTACAAAATATAGAGATTATTACTACTTTAAAAAAGGTAGAGGAAGAAAAAATAATAAAGCACCAAATAATTGGCAATCAATCTTTGTTGGGAGTGCTTGGGAACCATTAGAAAATGATAAAACTACTTTTTATATGCATTTATTTTGCAAACAACAAATTGATTTAAACTATCATAACGAAGAAGTTATTAAAGAAGTTGAAGATATCATGAAATTTTGGCTTGATAAAGGCGTTTATGGATTTAGATGTGATACCATAAGTTATTTATGGAAAGAATCATTAAAGAATGGAAAACCAAAAATTACACAAACAGGTCAAGAGCATTACGATAATAAAGATGGTAATCATGCATTACTTAAAAGATTTAGAAAAGATATTTTAAATAAATATGATATGGTTATGATTGGAGAGACCCCAGGAACAACTGTTGATATTGCAAATAGATATATTAAAAATGGTGAATTAGACATGCTTATTTCATTTGAGCATCAAAATTGCGATAAATTTAATCTTATCCCAATTTTCAAAAAACCATTTAATATTCGTAAATTTAAAAAGATTATTTTTAACTACCAAGAAAATTGTGAATATTGTTGTAACTATTTTGAAAATCATGATCAACTTCGTTCTGTATCAAGATTTGTTAAACCTAAATATCGTGAAGTCGGCGCAAAAGCTTATGGTTTGTTTTTGTTAACTTTAAAAGGAACGCCATTTATTTATCAAGGCGAAGAACTTGGAATGACAAATTATCCAGTTCAACCAAAAAGAATAGAAGAAGTTAACGATGTAGTTGGGCATAACATTTATAATTTAGCCAGAAAATTTTGTATCCCTCATTCTTTAGCAATGAAAATGATTAAACTTCAAAATAGAGATAATGAAAGATCACCAATGCAATGGAATGATAGAATTAATGCTGGTTTCAATAAAAATTGGGCTCCTTGGGTTAAAGTAAATCCAGATTATTTAGACAAAAATATAAATGTAGCATATGAAGAAAATGATAAAAATTCTGTTTTAAATTTTTATAAAGAATTAACAAAATATAGGAATGGTAGCGATGTTTTAAAGTTTGGTTCATTTAAAGCTGAAAAATCTCATCCTCATGTTGTTAAATTTGTAAGAGAATATAAGAAGCATAAATTATTGATTATTATCAATTTGAGCAGTCATAAAATTATTGAACCTGAAAAACGCGATAGAAAACTTGTAATTTCAAATTATCGACAAGATTTCTATAAATATTTACCACCTTACTTTGCTGGTATTTATATTATTGCTTAAATTAACTTAGTTCTTTCTTACCACGATGTAAATCGTAATATAAACCTTTAAGTTTAAGGAGCTCTTCATGGGTTCCTTCTTCTTTTATTTCTCCATTTTCCATAACAATAATTTTGTTGCAATGCTGAATTGTTGAAAGTCTATGAGCAATGATAAGTGAAGTTCTACCCTCCATAATTTCACCCATGGCTTTTGTAACTAACTTTTCAGTTCTAGTATCAATGTTGCTTGTTGCTTCATCTAAAATAAGTAGTGGAGGTTGAGAAATTGCAGCTCTTGAAAGGGCTAAAAGTTGTCTTTGACCTTCACTTAGGTTATGCCCATCATCATAAAGCATAGTTTCATAATTTAATGGTAAACGAGAAATAAATCCATCAGCATTTGCAATTTCGGCAGCTTTTTTAACTTCATCAAAAGTGCTATGCATTCTAACGTAACGAATATTATCTTTAATGGTGCAAGTAAATAAATGAGTATCTTGAGTAACACAAGAAATAGATCTTCTTAATGATTCAAGTTTAATATCTTTAATATTGATTCCATCGTAAAGAATTGTTCCTTCATTAATGTTATAGAATCTAGAAATCAATGATATAATCGTTGTTTTTCCAGCGCCGGTTGGACCAACAAAAGCAAGTTTATCACCTACATTTGCTTTAAAACTAACATTATGAATAACGTTTTTATTTTCAAGGTATCCAAAAGTTACATTTTTAAATTCAATTTTACCCTTCATAGGTTTAATAGTGAATGTCCCATCTTCATTTGGAATTTTCCATCCATATTTATCGCTATATTTATTAGATTTAGAGTCGACTTTAACAAGAGTAACTGTTCCATTATCTTCTTCTATTGGTGTATCTAAGAAATTGAAAATACGTTCACTTCCAGATAAAGCAGTTAAAATATTATTAACGTGTTGAACAAAGAAATTAAGTGGTTGGCAAGATTGTCTAACATATACCAAATAGCTTGATAATGCTCCAAATGTTATATTTCCTCGAACAAGACTCAAGCAACCTAAAATACAAGAGATTGCAAAGTTAAAATATGAAAGAGAGGTAATAAATGGAGTATTTATTGCTGTGTGATAGAAAGATTTTGTGGCAGCAGTTCTTAAGTTTTCGTTATAACTATCAAATTTCTTTAAAGATTCAGTTTTATGATTAAAAGCTTTAATAACTTTTAATCCATTAATATTTTCTTCACAAACAGCATTAACTTCGCTTAGTTCATTTTGCATTTCAACATAATATTTTCTAGTAAATTTACCATTCAAAATAATGAAAACAAATTCGGCGGCCATAAATGCGCAAACAACCAATGATAAATAAACATTAATTAAAATCATGCAAGTAATTGTTCCAACAATATTTCCAAAGCTAAAAATAATATTTGCAAAACTAATATTTAATGAATCATATAAAGTTGAAACATCATTTGTGAAATAAGTCATTATTTGACCATGTTTATGTTTATCAAAGTATGAAATTGGCATTTTTTCAACATGTTCAATTAATTCATTTCTTATTTTATAAATTACTTTTTGAGAAATTCTGATAATTGTTTGTGTGTATGTGAAAAGAGCAACTAAAGCGCAAGCATATAATATAATCATATACAAAATTAATTGCATAAATTGCATATAATATTCATTGTTGCCTTTATTTTGAGCTGCTAAATCAATCGCGTTAATAATATCCTTTACCATGAAGGTTCCATAGATATTTGCAAATGAAGAAAAACATATTAAAAGGAAGACTATGATTAGTAGTGGGATTGAACTTTTGTAATATTTTAATAAACGTAAAAATACTTTACTCTTTTTCATATTACGCACCTCTCTTTTGAGACTTAACCATGTCTTTATAAATGGTGTCAATTTTGATTAAATCTTCACTGGTTCCAACGTTTTCAAGTTTGCCCTCATTTAAAACAATAATTTTATCAGCATCTTCAATTGTTGAGACTTTTTGAGAAATAACAATCTTAGTTGTGTCTAAAAGATTGTTTCTAAGATTGCTTTTTAAAGTGGATTCAGTGACACGATCAAGCGCACTAAAGCTATCATCAAAAATGAGAATCTTTGGTTTTGCAACTATGGCTCTAGCAATACAAAGTCTTTGACGTTGACCGCCAGAAACATTTGTTCCACCCTCACTTATTTCAGTATTGAAACCATTGTCTAGATGATTAACTATGAAATCATAACAACAAGCAATTTTACACGCATTAACAACTTCTTCCATTGAAGCATCAGGATTACCAAATCTTAAATTTTCAAGAACTGTTCCTTTAAAAAGCAGTGGTGATTGAAAACAAAAGCCTATATTTTTATGAAGTTCATATTCTGAATATTCTTTAATGTTATTTCCAGCAATTAAAATATCGCCTTTTGAAACATCATAAAATCTATCTATTAAATTAACCAAAGTAGATTTCCCGGATCCTGTAGGACCAATAACACCAACAAATTCACCTGATTTAATGTTTAAACTTATGTCATTTAAAACATAATTTTCCTGTGTTGAAGATGATTTATAATAAACATTTTTAAAAGTTATATCTCCATTATCAATCTTAAGTTTTGAATCATTGTTAAATTTTAAATCAATTTCGGTTGATAAAAGTTCGCAAGTTCTAATAACTGAAGCATCAGCTTTATTTACAGCAGTTAAACCATTATTAATCATTCTAAAAGCACCTAATGATTGGTTTAAATATGTTAAAAAAGCAGAAATATTTACGGTTGTAATCATATATTTCTCATCTATGACAAAAATACCACCAACATATAAAATTAAAACGATAGTGGAGAAAACAACTAAATTTAATACGGGCATACTTAAAGAAGTCATTGCATAAGATCTAGTTGAAACAACTCTTAAAGTATTGTTAATAGAATTAAATTTTGAGATTTCGTAATCTTCTTTAACATAAGATTTAATTGTTTTAACGTTTTTAATTGCTTCTTGAGTATCTTGGTTAAGTAAGTCAGTTTGGGCTTGCATTTCTTTGTATCTTGGTCTGACTTTTTTGATAATAATTATATAAATGATACATAAAATAATCATTGGGCCAAATAAAAATGCAGCAAGTTGTGGTGAAATAATTAAAGTAAATATTATTGAACAAAGTAATAATATTGGAGCTCTAATTAAAGGTCTAAAGTTTGCACAAAATGTATTTTGAATAATTTGATTATCATCAGTAAGTCTAGTAATTAATGATGATTGTCTCAAATTATCAATATTATTAAAACTAAAATCTTGAACTTTTTTATATGATTCAAGACGGAGATGAGCGCCAAACTTTCTTCCTGTGTTTGCAACATATTTTGCACTTAAAGTTCCAAGTATGAAAGCTAAAACTGCGCATATAATCATAATAGACGCAATCATGATTAAATTATCTAAATTAATTTGATATTGATTATTAGCGTCTTTATAAACACCTAAAGTAAGTAAATAGTTCATTAAAAAAGGAACGAACATTTCAAGTGATGCTTCAACGATAGTTAAAGAGATAGCCAATATTAATTCTTTTTTAAATGGTTTTATGTATTTAAATAACTGAGGGTAATATCTAACTTTCTTCTTTTTCATAGCGCGTATATTATATAAAAAAATGTGTTCAATGAACACATTTAAAATATAAATATTTTAAGATTTTAATATTAGTCGCCTAAAGGTTTGCCGTTTCCATCAACAACGACACTGCCAACAAGGATAATAATTCCATCAATAAATGACCAAATCCATCCTACACCAATGAAAGCTAATAATAATTGAGCAACACCAATTCCAACATAGCCTAAGTAAATTCTACCAATACCTGGAAGGAAAATATTTAATAAACCCCCAGCTAATCTACTTTTTACATTTGTTCCATCTTGGTAAACAGTAGATTGAGTGCTAGTAGTAGTTGTATTTTCATTTGGATCTGTTGGGCATCCACAATTTGGACAATATTTAACATCTTCTGGAACTTCTTTTCCACATTTTCTACAGAACATAACTCGTTCCTCCTAACGATATTATTATATTCTTATATTTTATTTAATAACATAAAAATATATAATTTCGATAGGTTATGTTATGGATAAATACCTTGTTTTATGCGATTTAGACGATACTTTGTTAACTAGTTCAAAAGAAATTACTTACGAATCAGTCGATTTTATTAAAAAATTCAAAGAATTGGGAAATATTTTTTGCATTGCAACTGGCAGACCATATCAAGGCGCTTATAAATATTATGAAAAATTAGGAAAAGATGCTCCATATGTTTGCGATAATGGTTGCTCAATATATTTTAAAGATGAATCTCCAGTATTTTTTGGAATTAATTTTAATGTTTTTAAAGAATTAATAAATAAACTAATTGGAAAGGATCAAGCAATTTTTGTTGTAACTGGGAATAAGGTTACATATTCACATAACTACGACTTAGTACCTGATTTTTTAAAGCATAATGAATTAAATGACATTCAAAATATTGAAAATAATTTTGATAGTGGTGAATATATTCCTTTAATTATAAATCTATATTTAAAAGAAAAATATTACGATGAATGCATTAAAATTTTAGATAGTTATAAAGAATATATTCAATATACATATTGGGGCAATAATGATAAAGTTTGCGCTTTTGAAATTAGATCAATTAATGGTTCAAAAGGCAATGCACTAAAATATTTAAAAAACAAATATATGATAAAAGATGATCATACAATAGCTTTTGGTGATCAATTAAATGATATTGATATGCTTAAAGAAGCTTATTATGGAGTAAGCATGATCAATGCAAATGATGATGTAAAAAAAGAAGCAAAATATGTAACTGATTTTGACTTTGAAAATAATGGTGTAGTTGAATTTTTAAATAAACATAAATTGTATTAATTATTTAATGGTCATTCTTTATTATTTCTCTTTATATTTAAATAAAATCTTTATAAAATATGTATGGTTCTAAAAGGAGAAAAATTATGTCAAAAACATATCAATTAGTCTTAATTAGACATGGTGAATCAGAATGGAATAAATTAAATTTATTCACTGGTTGGACTGATGTTGAATTAAGTGAAAAAGGTGTTCAAGAAGCTTCGAATGCAGGCTTACTTTTAAAGAAAGAAGGATTCCACTTTGATGTTGCATATACATCATATTTAAGAAGAGCAATTCATACTTTAAATCATGTTTTAGAAGGAATGGAAGAAGAATACATTCCAGTTACTAAATCATGGAAATTAAATGAAAAACATTATGGTGCGCTTCAAGGATTAAATAAAGCTGATACAGCCGCAAAATATGGTGATGATCAAGTTAAACTTTGGAGAAGAAGTTATGATGTTCCAGCACCAGCAGTTGAAGAAGATGATCCACGTAATCCAGCATTGCAAGCTCCATATAAAGGAATTGATCCAAAACTTTTACCACGTACTGAATGTTTAAAAGATACAGTTGAAAGAGTTGTTCCTTATTTCGAGAGTGAAATTAAACCACAAATTTTAGCTGGTAAAAATGTAATTATTGCAGCTCATGGAAACAGTTTAAGAGCATTAGTTAAATATTTAGAAAACATTAGTGATGAAGACATTATCTCACTTAATATTCCTACTGGTGTTCCACTTGTCTATGAACTTGATGAAAATTTAAAGGTTCTTGGAAAGAGATATTTAGGCGACCAAGCCGCTATTGAGGCAGCTATGAATGCTGTTGCAAATCAAGGAAAAGCCAAAAAATAGTAATTAATTAGTAGAAATAGCATAGTCCTTACTATGCTATTTTTTTATACAAAGGTGTAGATTATGGAAAATGAAATTATATTAACAAACATGGTTATGATTTATTCAAATGATAAGATTTTAGTTCAAAATCGAGTGGCAAATGATTGGCCAGGAATTAATTTTCCTGGAGGTCATGTTAAGTTTGATGAATCAATTGAAGAATCATGTGTTAGGGAAATTAAAGAAGAAACAGGTTTAGATATTTCTAATCTTCATTTTTGCGGATTCTTTGAATGGAACATTATTAAAGACCACAAAAGACACTTAGCTATGTTGTATAAAACTAAAGATTATAGTGGAGAGCTTGTGTCTTCTAGTGAAGGCAAAATGTTATGGATTAACGTTAATGATATTAATAAATATCAACAATCAGTTGATTTTGATAAAGTCTTAAAAATCATGCTTGAGAATTAAATTTAATCGATTACATCTATTAAAAAACATATGTGAAAAAGCAAGTTTCATTTATGAACTATTAATTTTCATAAATGAAACTAGAAAAAAACGAATTGCAATGAATGCTAATTCGTTTTTTCGTTATAAGAAGAAATTTACAAAATCTCTTACTCGCTATTTGATAGATTTCTTTGGATCAATAAGCATTGCTTTTGATTCAATTTCATCGTTTATAAGTTTAATAAATTCATCGACTGAAACAGTAATTTGTTTTTCATCACCATATCTACGATAAGTTACTGTGCCATTTTTAACTTCGTTATCGCCAATAACAAGAGTATATGGGATTTTCATCATTTGTGCATTTCTGATTCTGTATCCTAATTTTTCTTCTGAATCATCAAGTTGAACTCTTAATTTGTCAGCTTTTAATTTCTTCATGAGTTCTTTGCAATATTCAAGATGGAAGTTGTTGTTAACTGGAAGAACTTTAACTTGAACAGGAGTGCACCATGTTGGGAAAGCACCTGCAAAGTTTTCAGTGATAATACCTAAGAATCTTTCAATGCTTCCAAGCATTGCTCTATGAAGCATGATTGGTTGTTTTTTGCTGCCATCTTTATCAATGTAGTAGCAACCAAATCTTTGTGGTAAGTTCATATCAAGTTGAATAGTTCCACATTGCCAAACTCTACCCATACAATCTTTTAATTTGAAGTCAAGTTTTGGTCCATAGAATGCTCCATCTCCTGGATTAATTTTGAATTCTTTGCCACTTGCTAAACATGCTTCTTTTAAGATTTCTTCTGATTTATTCCATAAAGCAATATCACCAATATATCCTTCTTCAGGTCTAGTTGAAAGTTCAATTCTATAGTCTAAACCAAAGAGAGTGTAGCAATAGTTATATAAACCAATTAAGGTTTTAATTTCTGATTCAAGTTGATCTTCTCTACAATAAATATGAGCATCATCTTGTGTGAAGCAACGAACTCTAAATAAACCATTTAATGCACCGCTTGCTTCATGTCTATGAACAAGACCCATTTCTGCAATTCTACATGGTAAATCTTTATATGAATGGATACTTGAGTTATAAACTAAAATTGATCCTGGGCAATTCATTGGTTTAATTGCGAATTCTTTGTCATCAATTTTAGTGGTGTACATGTTTTCTTTATAGTGATCCCAGTGTCCACTAGTAATCCAAAGTTCTTTGCTCAACATAATTGGAGTATTAACAACTTGGTATCCATATTCGTTTTGCAAATCATACCACCAAGCTTCGATATTTCTTCTTAAAGTCCAACCATTTGGAAGCCAGAATGGGAAACCAGGACCATATTCACTAATCATGAATAATCCTAAATCTTTTCCAAGTTTACGATGATCTCTCTTTTTAGCTTCTTCTTTAAGTAAGATATGTCTTTCTAAATCTTCTTTAGTCCAGCAAGAAACACCATAAATTCTAGTTAATTGTTTATTTTTTGAGTCGCCTCTCCAATAAGCACCAGCTAAATTTTCAAGTTTGAAGTTTTTAATGTATCCAGTTGAAGGAACATGGACTCCTAAACAAAGATCAAACCAATCGCCTTGTTTATAAATGGTAATTTTCCCATCTTCCAACTCTGAAATTAATTCTTCCTTATATGGATTTCCTTTGAATAAATCGAGAGCTTTTTCTTTTGAAACTTCTTCTCTAATAATATATTCATTCTTTTTAGAGAATTCTTTCATCTTAGCTTCAATTTTTGGCAAATCTTCTTGCTTTAAAACATAATCTTTAAAATCAACATCATAATAGAATCCATCTTCAATTGCAGGGCCAATGGTGAATAATGCATCTGGCCATAAAGCATGGATTGCTTGAGCCATTAAATGACTTGTTGAGTGATTTAAAATGTGAAAAGCTTCTGGAGAAGAAGTGGTGATTAATTCAAATTCTTTTCCACCTTCTGGAAGTGGTCTAAATAAATCATAATCTTTTCCATCAACTTTATAAGCAATTGCTTTTTTCTTGTTTTCAGGATCTAAAAGAAGAGCAACATCCATTCCATTTGCGCCATCTTTTACTTCAATTTCTTTTTGATTGACTAAAATTTTCATAAATTTTCTCCTTCTCTAAGAACAAAAAACGTCCTTAGAAATAAAATTCTAAGGACGTAATATACGCGGTACCACCTTAGTTATAGAGAAAAATTTCTCTATCACTTAGTTTAAAATTTTAAGGATAAATTCTAACCTTTGCTCCGAAGTGGTAACTATTAATTTTCTTTAAGAAATCTTTCACCAACAACTGATTTCCTCTCTAATAAAGAAGATTTAATAATCGTTTCTTCTTCAACGCTATAAATATAATAATCTTATTTTTAAGTAAATCAACAATTTTAAATAAGACTTTTTTATATAAAAATGAATGAATAATTATATTTTTATGGCAATTTTTGACCACTTGAAGTGTAAATTTTATACCATTCATCTTTAGTTAATTCAATTTTTGTTCCATTAATTGCATCTAATATGTGATCTTTATTTGTTGAACCGATTAAAACTTGAATATTTGCACCAAGCTTCAATAAGAAAGCAATAGCTATGCCTTGAGGAGTGGAGTTATATTTAGTTGCTAATTTTTTTAAATAAACATTTAGTTCATGATATTTCTCGTCATTATTAAATATTAAGCCTTCAAACATGCCATATTGGAATGGCGACCAGCATTGTAATAAGATGTTTTTCCTTTTTAAATAGAAGAAAATATTACTGCTTCTTTCAATACCTTCATTAAAATATGTATTAAAATTTAATTCTTCAGAGATAATTGAAGGATGACCAATACCAAGTTGAAGTTGATTAACTTCTATTTTTTGTTTGCAAGTATCTTCTAAATATTTAATGGCTTCTTTTGAAAAATTTGAAACACCAAAATGTTTAACCATTCCTTTTTCATATAAATAATTGAAAGCTTTTGCAACTTCTTCATTATCTAAAAAAATATCTGGCCTATGAAGCAAAAAATAATCAACATAAGGAAGACCTAATCTTGAAAGTGAATCCTCGCAAGATTTTACGATTGCATCATATGATAAATCATATATGCATGTTCCTTTTTCTCTATTTTTATAGATGCC
This sequence comes from Gemmiger formicilis, assembly GCA_963626345.1. Taxonomy (GTDB): domain Bacteria; phylum Bacillota_I; class Bacilli_A; order RFN20; family CAG-826; genus Onthovivens. The sequence continues at coordinate 12,650 of CAVFXI010000034.1, forward strand.
ACATTTAGTTTGGATAATCATCCTTTCTCTTAAACTTGGATTAATTTTTAAAGCTTCGCCAAGTTTTCTTTCGCTATCTCCATCATTATAAATGCTTGATGTGTCGAAAAAATTAATCCCATGATCAAGATCGAATTTAATTAAGTCTGCTAAGTCTTTTGGACTAACATCTTTTAAACGCATTAGTCCTTGAATAATTTTTGAGTTTTCCATATTTCAATTATAAATTAAGAAAGGCATTAAAAAAACTCCAATTAGGAGTTTTTTAATTTTTAGTCAAATATTTTTAAGCAACACTCTTATTATCTGGGAGATTAACAATTCTCATAAAGTTTGCTTTTCCAGAACCAGTAGGAGTACCGCCACTAATTAAAATGGAATCGCCTGGGTTAAGTCCAAGTTGTTTTGCATAATAAATTGATAAAACTTCCATCTCTTCAATAAAATCTGGCATTTTTGTTGGAATATATGTTGAATAAATTCCCCAATATAATGCGTTTTGTAAACAAGTTTTCTCTTGATTACTTATTGAAAGAATAGGGCAGCATGGTCTAGCTTTACTAATTCTTCTACTAGATTTACCAGTTTCAGTAAAACTAACAATTAATTTAGCGTTAATTAATTTTGCAGTATTGGCAATTGAGTTAGCAATTGCATCATTGTTAACTTTTTCACTTGAATCGTAAGCTTCTTTTGCAAGACGTTCAAAATCAAGTTGTTTTTCCATAGTTGAAGAGATTCTTGTTTGCATATCAACAGCTTCAATTGGATATTCGCCACTTGCACTTTCAGCAGAAAGCATGACACAATCACTAGATTCATTAATTGCAGTTGCAACATCACTTACTTCAGCTCTTGTTGGAACTGGAGAATGGCACATGGAATCAAGCATTTGAGTTGCAGTGATAACAGGTTTACCTTCTTTTCTGCACATAGAAATAAGTTCGTTTTGAATAATTGGAACTTCTTCTGGAGGTATTTCAACACCTAAGTCGCCTCTAGCTACCATAATTCCATCGCTAGCATCGACAATTTCTTTAATGTGAGATAAAGCAACAACGTTTTCAATCTTGGAAATAATTCTAATTTCTGGATGACCTTGTTCTTTAAGTAATTGTCTAATTTCTTCGACATCTTCAGCAGTGGAGACAAATGAAGCAGCGATATAATCTACTCCATGTTCACAACCCCAAATAAGATCGTTTCTATCTTTTTCGTTCATGAATGGCATACTAAGCCTTGCGCCGACACAATTTACACCTTTTTTACTTCCTAAATCGTGACTATCAAGAGCTTCACAAATAAGTTCATGATTCTTTTCATCTTTTTTTCTTACGATTAAATCAAGTTTTCCATCATCAAATTTAATGTGGTTGCCAACTTTAGCATCATTATAGAGTCCAGGGAAATTAACACTAATTTTTTCAGGAGTTCCTAAAACTTCTTTCATAGAAATTCTAACAGTTTGTCCTTTTTTAATAGGAATTAAATTATTTTCCATATCGTGGCATCTAATTTCTGGACCTTTTGTATCAAGCATAACAGCGATAAATACGCCTTCTTTTTCAAGTGCTCTCGCTTTGTTTAATTTTTCTAAATGTTCATCATAACTACCATGAGAAAAATTTAAACGCATGCAATTCATGCCGTGTTTAACAAGTTCAACTAACATTTCTTTAGATTCACTTGCTGGACCAATTGTACAAACTATTTTGGTGTTTTTTGAAATATTTCTTTTAATCATTGTTCTATTCCTTTACTTAATTAAATCGTAATAATCATATAATTCTTCATGCTTATCTCTTGGTGTTGCTAAAGCTTCATAAATATCTTGATGGTGGAGCTTATTATTTACAATACCAACACAAACGCCACCAATACCTTCATCCAAAAGTTTAATAGCATAGGCACCCATTCTTGTACTATTAAATCTTTCCATAGCACTTGGACGCCCACCTCTTTGTATATATCCCAAAACATCAAGTCTAGTATCGAATCCAGTTTCTTTTTGAATTCTTTCAACCAATGCTTTAGTATCTAACATTTTTTCACTAACTAAAATTGTTACATGATCAGGATTTGTTTTCTTTAATTCTTTAAGTTGTGCAATAAGTTCATCTAAATCAACTGGTCTATCGTTTGTAATTATAAAATCTGCATGAGTAGCAATACCGGCAAAAAGTGTTAAATCTCCGCATTTATTGCCCATAATTTCAATTACGCCGCATCTATTATGACTACTCATTGTATCGTTAATGTCATCAATTGCTGAAACAACTTTATTTAAAGCTGTATCAAAACCAATTGTAAAATCGGTTGAAGAAATATCGTTGTCAATAGTTCCTGGAAGACCAACGCAATTAATTCCTTGTTCACTTAATTTTTTAGCCCCCATATAACTTCCATCGCCACCAATGACAATTAATGCATCAATTCCATGTTTTCTTAAAGTTTCGATACCTTTCTTTTGGACTTCTGGATCTTTAAATTCTGGAAGACGAGCAGACTTTAAAACGGTTCCGCCAAGCGAAACACTATATTTTGCAAAATCTTTATCGACTTTTTCAATTTCATCATGAACTAATCCATAATAGCCATGTCTAATAACGTACATTTCTTTATTTAATTTGTAGCCGGCTCTAATTGCCCCAATCATCGCACAGTTCATGCCTGGTGCATCGCCGCCACTGGCTAATATACCAATTTTCTTAACCATAGAACCTATCCTTCTTTCGAAAATCATTATAATATAAAATAACTTTTAGATATAGCAATTATTAACATATATGTTAATGAGTTTAATTTACGAATAAATATAATTTATATATAATAATTAGGCTTAAAAGAAGGAAAACGATATGGTTAAAAGAGATTTAGCACTTGTAATGGATTTATATGAGTTAACAATGAGTAATGGTTACTTTAAAGAAAATAAAATAAATCAAAAAGCTATTTTTGATATGTTCTATAGAAATAATCCAGATAATGGTGGATATGTAGTTTTTGCTGGACTTAATGAAGTCATAAATTATATTCAAAATTTAAATTTTAGTGATTCAGATATTGAATATTTAGATTCATTAAAAATGTTTGATAAGGATTTTTTAAAATTCTTAAAAAACTTTAAATTTGAAGGTGACATCGTTAGTTTTGAAGAAGGAAGTATCGTTTATCCAAACGAACCTTTAATTACTGTTAAAGGGAGATTAATTGAATGTCAAATAATTGAAACCGCCTTACTTTTAATGATTAATCATGAATCTTTAATTGCTACTAAAACAAATCGAATTGTTTTAGCAAGTAAAGGGAGAAGTGTAAGTGATTTTGGTGCAAGAAGAGCCCATAATGCTGATGCTGCAATTTATGGAGCAAGAGCAAGTTATATTGGTGGGGCAAGTGCTACAGCAACTGTTTTAGCTGGTAAATATTTTAATATCCCTGTTACGGGAACAATGGCTCATTCTTGGGTAATGTCTTTTGATTCTGAATATGATGCATTTTTAAGTTATGCAAAAATTTATCCAAATAATTGCGTTTTATTGATTGACACTTTTGATACTATTCACTCAGGGCTTAAAAACGCAATTAAAGTTTATAAAGATTTTTTAAAACCTAACGGATACAATCTTAAAGGTGTAAGAATTGATTCAGGTGATTTAAATTATTTATCTAAAAAATGCCGAAAAATTTTAGATGAAAATGGATTAAAAGATACAAAAATTGTTGTTTCAAATGCTCTTGATGAATATAAAATTCAATCTTTGCTTAACCAAGGAAGCGAAATTGATGCTTTTGGAGTTGGTGAAAATTTAATCACAAGTGCATCATCTCCAGTTTTAGGTGGCGTTTATAAAGTCGCTGCAATCGAAGAAAATGGTGTTTTTGTTCCAAAAATCAAGATTTCTGAAAGTGTAGAAAAAATAACAAATCCTGGGGAAAAAGATGTTTATAGAGTTTTTGATGAAAATGGCAAATCAGTTGCTGATTTAATTTCTTTAAAAGGTGAAGAATTAGATTTTAAATCGTTAAATTATATTGATCCTAAAAAGCCATGGAAGAAAAGAAAATTTGTTAATTTTACTTTTAAAGAAATGCGTAAAGAAATTTTTAAGGATGGTAAGCTGGTTTATGAGATTCCATCACTTGATAAAACTAGAGAATATGTGAGACATCAAGTTGATAATGAATTATGGGATGCAGAAAAAAGATTTGTTTTACCTCATGAACATTATCTTGATTTTACGAAAGCATATTACGACTTAAAAATGAAACTTATAGAAGAGAATAGATTTGATGAATAAATTAATTGTGTTTGGCGGAACTTTTAATCCATTAACTTTTGCTCATGACGAGATTATTAATCTCGCTAAGAGTTATTTTAATGAAGAAAATATTGTCTTATTGCCATCCTCGGATAATTTCTTTCATAGTTGGAAAAATTACGATGAATCCATGATTTTACCAACTAAGGTAAGAGTTGAAACATTGAAAGAATATTGTAATAAAAATAATTGTTTATTGAGTTTAATTGAAGTAGAGGGGAAAACTTCCAAAACTATCGAGTCAATTCGAGAATTAAAAAAAGAATATAAAAAAGAAGAATGTTATTTTTTGTTAGGCAGCGAAAAAATTAAAGAAGTTCATACATGGTTTTTAGCAGACCAATTGATAAAAGAATCATACTTGGTTTTCTTTAAGAGAAATAATGATGACTTTAAAAAAGAAATTGAAAAATCTAGTTTTATTAAATCCAATTTGGATCGATGCATATTTATCGAAGATACTTTAAGTGAATATCAAGATTATTCCTCAACTAAATTAAGAGAATTAATAAAAAATAATGATTATAATAGTGCTAAAAAGATGACATTTGATTATATTTTAGAAAAAATAAGGAATGATAAAAATGGAAATAAAGAGTAAGTTTGGGACATATAAAGTTGCAACTGGTAATATTTATACCAAAGTTGGTGATGTTAATCATAATAAAGAAGAAATCATAAAACTAATTAAAGAAGCAATTAGTAAAAATGTTAGTGTTTTAACATTTGGCGAATTGACATTAATTGGCTATACATCGCAAGATTTATTGTTTTTTAATGAATTAAATATTAAAGAAGAAGCAGCTATTAAAGAGATTTTAGAATATGTTGATGATTCAATTTTGGTAAGTGTCGGCGCTTCTTTTAGATTTAAAAATCAATTATTTAATACTTCTTTTTTGCTCTTTAATCATAAAGTTATTGGGATTGTTCCTAAAACTTTTCTTCCATCCAATAATGAATTTTATGAGAACAGGTGGTTTAGTAGTGCAAAAGATGCGTCTTTTGATAAAGTAATTTTTGATAATTATGAAGTTCCTTTTGGAAGTAATATTTTAGTACATTTTGATAAGATGATTGTTGGCGTTGAACTTTGTGAGGATCTTTGGGTCATTGATTCTCCAAGTAATCATTTAGCTTTAAATGGTGCAAATGTTATTTTAAATTTAAGTGCTTCAAATGATATTGTTGGAAAATCAAAATATCGTAATAATCTAGTAAAAATGCAAAGTGCAAAGCTTTTATGTGCTTATGTTTATTCATCATCAGGAATGGGAGAGTCATCTCAAGATTTAGTTTATTCTGGTGAACAATTAATTTATAACGAAGGGAGTTTAATTGCTTCTAGTAAAGATGAAAAGGGATTATTGATTGGTTTAATTGATATTGAAAAAAACATAAATGATCGAATTAATTCTTCTCAATTTAAATATAAAATTAATAACGATAAAGAGTATCGTGATATTTATTTAAATGTTTCTTTGAAAGAAGATGAACTTTTAATTTCTAATTATAATAGAACCCCTTTTATACCAAGCAATGAATTCAATAAAAACGAAAGATGTAATGAAGTGTTCGAACTTTTAAAGAAAGCATTAAAAACCAGACTTTTAAATATTAATTGTAAAAAAGTTGTTATTGGAATTTCTGGTGGACTTGACTCTTCATTAACTTTGCTTGTTGCTTATGAAGTTTTTAAAGATTTGAATTACAATAAAAAAGATATTATTGCGGTTACTCTTCCAGGCTTTGGAAGCAGTAAACGTACTAAAAATAATGGTAGTGAACTAATCAAGAAATTAGGGGTTAATGGAAAAACAATTGATATCAAAAAGATGTCGTCTTTACACCTAAAAGAATTAGATCATGATTTAAATACATTCGATGTGACCTATGAAAATGCACAAGCGAGAATTAGAACACTAAATTTAATGGATTTAGCAAATAAAGAAGGTGCAATTGTGCTTGGAACTGGTGATATGAGTGAAGCAGCTTTAGGTTTTTGCACCTATAATGCTGATCATATGAGTATGTATAATGTTAATATTGGTGTTCCTAAAACATTAGTTAAAGAAATTGTTAGGTATTATTCTTTGAATCATGAAGAAGTTAAAAAAGTATTGCAAGATATTATAAATACCCCATATTCACCTGAACTTTTGCCAATAAGTAAAGGCGAAGTTAATAATTCACAAGTCACAGAAAACATTGTGGGAAGTTATACTTTACATGATTATTTCCTTTATCATTTATTACGTAATAAATTTAGCAAAGAAAAAATATATCGTTTAGCATGCTTATCTTTTAGTGATTTGGATCCTCTATACATTAAGAAAATACTCGATATATTCTTTAAAAGATTTATTTCTTCGCAATTTAAAAGAAGTTGCACACCAGATGGTGTAAAAGTTGGATCAATTGCACTTTCTCCACGTGGAGATTTAAGGTTAGCAAGTGATTTATCTTCTTCAATATTTAATGATGATAATAGATAATTTAGTCGATATATTTTGTTTTTAAAATTAAAATTAAAAATTATTTTAGAAAGTTATTTTTAGATTTTTCTTTTAGTCTATAATATAAGAACTATGTTAACGCTTGATTCAAAATACAGTTTAAAAAGAAGGGGAGTATTATCGGTAAACGATAATCAATTTTTATATAATTTGTATTTGCCAATTATTGGTTATAAATCATTATTTATTTATGAATTTTTAGTTAATGAATATTATTATGGCGAAAAAGAGTCATACATTCATTATCTTGCAAAAAAATCCAATTTAAAGGTTGGTGAATTCTTGGAAAACAAGAATAATCTTGAATCAGTCGGACTTTTACAAACATTAGAAGACGGAAATAATTATGTTTTTATTTTAAAAACGGTTTTAAATCCAAATGATTTTTTTGAAAATAATACTTTAAAAAATTTATTTGTTTCTAAAGTCGGAAAAGATAATGCATTAAAGATTATTAAAAAATATGAAATCGACGATATTGACTTTTCAAAATATATCGATATTAGTGCTAGTGTTAATGAATCTTTTGAAGTTAAAATTGATGAAAATTTTGAACTAGATGAAGAACCAAATTTAATTTGTATTAATAAAAATGAAGTAAAAGATGGTTTTGATGACACTAAATTGATTGAATATATCGCAAGAAAATCAAATATAAGTATTAAAGAATTTACTAATGAAGATATTAAAGAAATGCATAGACTTGGATGTCTATATGGTTTAAACGAAGATATTATGGGATACATAATGATTGATGCTTACAAGTTTGACAATCCAGCAAACCATAAAGTTGATTATGGTTATTGTAATAGACGTTGTAAAACTGAAATATCAAAATATAAGGCATATAATCAAAAGAAATATTCAAACAAAATTAGTTCTAAAACTAAAAATGCAAATTTAATAAATCATTATGAAACGACAAGTCCTAGAATTTTTCTTAAAGATAAACAAAATGGAGTTGAACCAATTTTGGCTGATTTAAATATTATTGATTATTTGTCTCAAAATATGGGATTTTCTGATGGTATAATAAATGTAATTCTTGAGTATACCTTAAAAAATCTTGATGGGAAGCTGCTTAAAAATTATGTTGAAAAAGTGGCAGCAACTATGAAAAGAAAAGGTATTAAGAGTACCATCGAAGCTTATGATTATTTATTGGCCGATAAAAAACCAAATACGAATAGTAAAAAAGTCGCAAATGATAATTATCGTGTCATGACTGAAAAAGATAAGCTAGAATCTAATGATCTTGATGAAATTAGTGATGAAGATATCGGGGATTTATTGTAATGAAAAACACGAATTTATTTAAAATTAACGAAAGTGAGTTAGTTGAATACGAAGAAGAGTGTTTCTTGAAAATTAAAAAAGATCCTGAGTTTTATGGTGTTCTTTTAGATAATGGATTTGATGATTCTTTAATTAAAAAATATATTGGAAGTTGCAATGCTTTTTATGAAGATTTTCAAAGTTGGAAAAAAATTAAAACATTCGATGACGTCAATAGATATGGCATTATGTATGGTTATAATTTAAAAATTGAAAATGGGTTCATTAATAGGATTAGATATTTATTGCCCGCATATCAAGAATATATGGCTTTTCAATCAAAGTTTATTTATAAGGATTTTGATGATGAATTCGATAAAGTTACTCTTAAAGATGTTGATAATAAAGTTTTAAAGTCAAAAATTAAACAACTTGTTAAGGATAGAAGTTGGATTTATATGACTGGAGCAATTAGAAGTGGTAGAACTTTTTGTGCGATTGCTTTAATTAATGCAAGCGCCAATAAAGGTGGATCTAATCTTGCTTTTGTTAATACTCAAATACGTTTTAAAGAATTATCACAAATTGTTTTTACTGAAAAAGATTTATTTAATAAAAAAATAGAAGAGTTAAAGAATGCACATGTTTTAGTGTTTGATGGTTTTGGAAATGAATACATTAATGATGTTGTAAGAGATAACATTGTTTTACCAATTTTGCTTGCTAGAGCATCAAGTAGAAAAACAACGATATTTACTAGTGATTTTAGTTTAGATGATATTATTACTTTATATTCACAAAAAGATAAAAGTGGAAATAATATTAAAGTTAAACAAATGGGCAATATTCTTAAGTCCATGATAAAAGAAGAAGTTATAACAAGTAAAACAAGTTTATATTAAAATTGATTTAATCTATGATTGAATCAATTTTTTTATATAATTCTTCTGGAGTTGAATTATTTTCAATCACATAAACATTTTCATTATTTTTATATGAAAAATCTTTATTAATGGCTCTGGATGAACTAACATCATCGCCACGAATATTTAAATGTTCAATTTGTTTATCTTTTGAAACTTCTAAAACAATTATTTTTTTAAACATATATTCATAATGAGCTTTAAAAAGTAAAGGAACTTCAATTGCAACCTTATCATTTTCTTTAATAATAGAAACAAGTTTTTCTTCTAAAACGGGATATATATAATCTTCAACGGCTTTCTTTTTTTCTGGATTTAATATCATAACTTGTTTTGCTTTTTTGGTTATTTCCTTATTATCGATATTAAACGGAACGCCTAAAATTCTACTAATTTTATTACTAATTGCTGGAATTCTATATAGTTCATGAACGATTTCATCGCTTGATAGAATTAAATATTTTTTCTTTTTTAAGTATTTTAAAACTGTGGATTTTCCTGATCCAATAGGTCCTGTGATGCCAATCGCCTTTTGAATCGATTTATCAATTTGGCAGTTTGGACAATAAGTTGTGCCTCTTCCTCCAATAAAGGTTTTGTGGAATTTTGTTCCGCAAATTGGGCAAGGTTTACCTTCGTGACCATAGCATTTTAAGTGTCCTTGCATTCTACCATCTACACCTTCGCTAGGATGAAAAGAATGAATAGTGGAACCTCCACATTCAATTGCTTCTTCTAGTATTTTTTTAGCATTAATACATATATTTTTTATTTCTTCATCAGTTAAATCTTTACCCTTTTTAAAAGGTGAAATTTTACATGCATAATTAATCTCGTCTGCATAAATATTTCCAATCCCACATAAAATGGTTTGATCCAATAATAAATCTTTAATGCATTTATTTTTATTTAGTTTCTTTTTTATTTCTTGATATGATGTTTCATTTAAATTTAAAGGTTCAATCCCAAGTTTTTTAATCATTTCTAAATTTTTGTATTCAGTTAGATTTGATAAATACATGATTCCAAATTTTCTTGTATCATCAAATGCTAATGAAGAACCATCTGTGAAATAAAATAGTGCAGTGGTGAATTTATTACGATGGTAGGCTGATTCTGAATATCTCCATTTGCCTTCCATTCTTAAATGATTAATCAAAACTAAATCATTTGAAAGCATAAAAAATAAATATTTTCCATATCGATCAATATTTAAGATCGTTTTATTTTTAACTTTTTCTTTAAATTCTTCTAGATTGCTTAAAACAAGTCTATCAAAATAAACTTCGACATGGTCAATTGTTTTCCCTTTTACTAATGGCAATATAATATTTCTAACTGTTTCAACTTCTGGTAATTCTGGCATAATTATTTACTATCAAACCAAGTTTTGGCATATCCTCCATCTACTTTTAAGTTAACTTTTAACTTAACACAATTTTCCATGATATTAGTTACTAATTCTTTAACTTTATCTTTTTCATCATCATAGACCATTAAAGTTACTTCATCATGAATTTGCAAAATAAGTTTAGACTTAAAATTATTTTTTGTTAATTCATCATCTATTTTTATCATAGCAATCTTGATTAAATCAGCAGCAGATCCTTGAATTGGAGCATTCATTGCAGCTCTTTTTGCAAACTCTCTAACTTGATAAGAAGGGTCGTTTATTTGCTCAAGATATCTTCTTCTATTAAACATAGTTGTAGCATAACCATGAGTTTTTGCGAATTCGACAAGAGAATTTAAATAATCGCCTATTTCAGGAAATTCCATATAGAAACTTGAAATAATTTCTTTAGCTTCTTTTGGAGAAACATCGATTTGTTCAGCAAGTCCCCAATCACTAATACCATAAACAATTCCAAAATTAACTGCTTTTGCTTTTCTTCTTTCAAGAGAAGTAGGTTCTCTTCCTTCGATATGGAATATCTTTTTAGCTGTTTCAGAATGGATGTCATGACCATTATTAAACATATTTATAAATGCTTCACTATTTGATAAGTGTGCTAATACTCTTAATTCAATTTGTGAGTAATCAAGAGAAAGGATATATTTATCATCATCTTTATAATAGAATGCTTTCCTAATAGTTTTTGCTTCTTCATCTCTTACACTAATATTTTGCATATTTGGCTCGCTAGAAGAAAGTCTGCCAGTAGTGGTTGTCGCTTGATTAAATGTGGTATGAATTTTATTATCTTCATGCACAAAATTAATGATTCCATCGACATAAGTTGAAATTAATTTAGCATATTTTCTATATTCTAAGACAAGAGGAACTATTGGATGTTTATCAATTAAATCTTTTAAAAATTCTATTGAAGTTGATCCTTTTTTATTTCCTGAAAGTTGCAATTTATCAAACAAAATTACGCCTAATTGTTTTGGAGATGCGATATTAAATTTTTCTCCTGCAAGTTCATAAATTTCTTTTTCTATTTCACTTAATTTCATTTCCCAATTCTTTTTATAGTCTAAAAGAATATCCTTGTCGACTGGGAAACCTTCCATTTCCATCTTAGCTAAAACTAGAGTTAATGGTTGTTCAATTGAATAAAGCAATTCATATTGATCTTTTTCTTTTAGTTTAAAAATAATATTTTCATATAAATTTAATGAATAATAAGCTTTTGCGCTTGCTAATTTAGGATTTCCTAAGTCTAGAAGTGGTGAACTTTCTAGTGCATAACTTACATCAATTTTATTGCTAAGCATGATACTTTCAAATTCTGGTTTAATAGAAGAATCTAAAAGATAATTTGCTAATAATAAATCAAAAAATAATCCATTAATCGCAATTTTTTCATTCGTGAGAACACAATAAATTGTTTTGTAGTCGAAGCAATATTTTTTAATATCTTTATTTTTTAAAGCATCTAATAATTTAACATCTTTCAAAATATTTTCTTTTCTTAGATAGTAAACTTTATCTTTAAATGAAATTGATAAACCATAAAGTTCTGCATCATGGTAATTACATTTATCATCGTAATCAATTGCTAGACCAAATCCATTTTCCAATTGAATATTTTTAGTGTCAGAAATTTCTTCATATTCAATTTCTTTATTTTCAATTGCTTTCTTTTTTAATTCTTTTGGAAGTCTCGAAACTAAATTTTTTAGTTGATATTTAGTTGCGAAAGATGTGATTTCATCAAAATCATATCCTTGATAGATAGTCTCTGGAACAGTGAAAGAAATTTCTTCATTTATTCGAATTGTTGCAAGATCTTTAGAAAGCCTCCCAGTATCTTGATTTTGAACGATAGATTCGCAAACTTTACTTGTTTGAGTTTTTGCATACTCAATAATATTTTCTATATCTCCATGTTCTTTAATCAATGTTAAAGCAGTTTTTTCACCAACTTTAGGAATTCCTGGGATATTATCGCTTGTATCACCAAGCAATCCTTTTAAATCAGTAATTTGAATTGGTTCAATTCCATATTCTTCATGAAATGTTTTTAAATTCATTTCATGAATATCTTTCAAGCCTTTCTTAATAAGTTCAATTGTGATATTTTCATCAATTAATTGAAGATAATCATGATCACTTGTATAAATTTGAACTGTATATCCTTCTTTTCCAGCTTTCTTAGCCATAATTCCTGCGATATCATCAGCTTCAATTTCATCTGATTCATAATAAGGAATTGAAAGAGATTTTAAAAGTTCTCTAGCAATAGGCATTTGAAGGAGCAATTCTTCAGGTGCTTTTTTTCTGTTTGCTTTATATTCTTTATAAGCTTGATGTCTAAAAGTATGTGACCCTTTATCGAAAGCAACAAAAATACCATCGTCTTTATCGATAGTTTTTAAAATATTAGAGAGCATATTTGAAAATGCAACTATGGCGTTAGTGGGTGTTCCATAGGTTGTTTGAAGAATTGGAGCATCTTTAAAACTTGTTGCATAAAAAGCTCTAAATAAAAGGCTATTTCCATCAATAATAACAATTTTAGACATAATTAATTCTCAACTTTCTGAATTGAATTTAATATAAAATTCAAATCTTGTGTTTTATAGTTTTTAGATAATTTTCCATTAACTAAAATAACATCATTTTTCTTTAATTTATTGATTACATCGATATATTTTTCATAGCTATCGCTGAAAACAGTTATATCAATATCATCGTAATCATCATAGGCCTCAATAAAGCACATAGATTTATTGGTTTTAGTTGTTATTTTTTTAACATTTCTAAATAAAACTAAAATATTTGCTGTTTCATTTTCTTTTAGGTCGTAATATTGAGAAATTTTAATATTTTGAAATTTTTCTTCGAATTTTTTAAGAGGTGAATCACTTAAAATAACGCCGATTGCATCTCTTTCAAGTTGCAATCTCATATCTAAATCATCACTTGCATCAGCATAATAAAATTTATATCCTTCATCAACTAAGCTTTCTCCATTATTTGCAAAATGTGCAAGATTCATAGCAGATTGAATAGATTTTTTTAGTGATTGTCTATTTGAATACAATGAATCAAAAACACCAGCATCAATTATTTTGGAAATTTGGACATCGGTGATTTTTTCTTCGTGTGGTGGAGTCATTCTAGTTACGAAATCTAAAAAATCCTTAAATTTACCATTTTTATTGCGCTCTTCTATAATATATGCGATAGTTCTCGTTATAATTCCATTTATGGAAGTTAATGGCATATAAAGTGTATTATCTTTAGTAACGAAATTAAATTCTGAAATATTGATATCTGGAAGATGAACATTTATTCCAGACTTTTTAATTTCACCAATATATTTTGAAAATTTAACATCGTTTTTGCTATTTTGCGAATCTAATATTGAAGCATAAAACTCTAAAGGATAATAAGCTTTTAAATAGGCCATTTGGGCCGTAATCATTGCATAAGCAATGGCGTGAGATTTATTAAAACCATATTCAGCAAATCTAGAAATTAAATCATATACTTGGTTAATAACTTGGATTTTATGGCCTTTTTTAAGGGCTCCAGAAATGAATTTTGTTTTCATTTCTTCCATTTTATTTTTAATTTTCTTAGCGCAAGCTTTTCTTAAATTATCAGCTTCAGCAAAACTGAATCCTGCAAAATCTTGTGAAACAATCATGATTTGTTCTTGATAAATCATGATACCATAAGTTGATTTAAGTGCATTTATAAGTGATGGATCAAGATATGTAACTTTTTCTAATCCTTTTAATCTATTTGCATAACTTGGAAGATTAATTCTTGGACCTGGTCTATCAAGTGAAATAAATGCGGCAAGTTCATCAAAATTTCTAGGTTTAAATTGCTTTAAAGCGCTACTTGCAGCACTTGTATCAAGTTGAAATAGTCCCATTGTTAAGCCTTTTTGAATAGGTTCATAAATTTTAGGATCGTTTAAATCAATTGATTTAATATCTACATCAATATTTCTATTTTTCTTAATTAATTTAATGCAATTATCAATAGTTGTGAGGTTTATTAAACCTAAAATATCCATTTTTAAAAAACCTTCATCCTCAAGGTAATCTTTTTCATATTGAGTAATTAAACCAATATCATCATTAAATAATGGGATTGCACTATTAAGTGGAACATTATTTAATACGATGCCAGCGGCATTAATTCCTCTTTGCCTTCCTAATCCTTCGATTAATAATGCTCTTTTATATACTAATTTAAAAGTTGAATCATTATCAATTTCGCGTTTAAAATTTGGAAACTTTTCATACGCTTCTTTTAGGGTTGCTTGTTGATTGTTTTTATCGACAATTAATTTTGTAAGTAAAGAAATGTCGTTACTTGAAACACTATAAATTCTTCCGATATCTCTTAATGCTTGCTTTGCACCAATTGTTTGGACTGTAACGATATTTGCAACTTTATTTCTACCATATTTTTCTTTTAAATAATTAACGACTTCTTCACGTTTAGTATCGCTAAAATCGATATCAATATCAGGCATTGTTTGACGTTCTGGATTTAAAAATCTTTCAAAAAGTAAATCATATTTCATAGGATCTACATCAGTTATATTTAAAAGATAAGAAATCAAAGCTCCAGCTGCTGAACCTCTACCTGGACCAACAGGAATATCATGAGTTTTTGCAAAATTAACATAATCTTGAACAATTAAAAAGTAATCACAATAACCCATTTCTTTTATAACTTTATATTCATAATTTAATCTTTTGCGATAATCTTCATGTTCATCAAGATTAATATTTCGTTTAACTAAGCCTTCTTTCACTTTTTTAATAAGCTCAGTTGGTGCATCGTTTATATTATCCTCGAGTGGAAAATGCAGCATCTCGCCACGTTTTTTATCAAATTCAAAATTAATTGAATTAAAAATTATATTTAATTCATCGATTTCATTAGCATTATAAAATTTAATGAGTTCATCATCAGTTTTTAAATGATATAAACTATTTTTAGGTTCATAGTTTAAATCTAATTTAGTTTGATCTCTAATTGCTTTTAATAAATCCAAAACAATTGCATCTTCTTTTTTTATGTATTTAATAGTGGAGTGAGCAACTATTTTATAAGAATATTTATAAGCAAAGTTTCTAATTAATTCGTAATGTGGAATTTTTGAGTTTTCTAAACATTCTAAACCAATATAAAAACTAGAAGGTTCAAAACCTTTTGCAATTGAAGCAAGTTTATTTTTAAGTTCATCGTTAATGTTATCGAATAAAGCCGAAGTAGTGGAGATTATTATAAATAATCCGCTTGAATTCGCTTTTAATTCATCTATGGTAATTTCTCGTGCATTTATGACGCTAGAGATATTACACAAGTTTTTATAACCTTCTTCGTTTTTAATTAATAAAGTAAAAAGAAAATTTTCAACTATAATATCCATTCCAAAAATAGGTTTAATACCATATTTTTTAGCAAGTGAATTAAATTTAGGAAAACCGATTAAAACATTTTTATCGGTTATTGCAATATTTTTAACATTATTTTCTTTTGCAATTTTTAGTATCTCTGAAATTAAAATACCACTTTCTAAAAAGGAATATTCACTATATATATGGAAAGGAAGATACATAGTTTTATTTTTCTCCTTTTATAACGACCTCATCTAATCTATCTAATAATTTTGGAAGTTCAGTTAAGTCAGCAATTTGAGCTCCTGCTGCTTGATCATGACCTCCACCTTTAAATTCTTGAGCAACTTGATTCACTTTATAATTTCTACTTCTTAAAGAAACTCTAAAACATGGTTCAGTAACATCTTCAGTGACTGAAATCCAAATATTAATTCCTTCGTAATTCGAGAAGAAGTTAACATATTCTTTGCCTTGATCGCAAGTTAATCCGAGTTCAGTTAAATCTTTTTGTGTTAAAACATAATAACAAACACCATGTTTAGTAATTTTAAAATTAGCCAAAACAAATTTGATGAAATCAAGAGACTTCATATCTTTGGTGTACATTTCTTCATAAAGTTTAACGAGGTTAAATCCTTTATTTAAAAGTTCAGCACCAACTTGAAGGGTAAATGGAGCAGTGGAACCAAATAAGAATCTTCCATTATCTCCAACCATACCAATATAAAGATATTTTGCAGACTTTGCACTTAATGAATAACCTTCTTTTTCAAAATAAAGAAGCATTCCAGCAATAATTTCTGAGCATGATGATTTTTCAGTTTGAACTAAACATTCATCATAAACTTTTTCATCGGTTGGATGGTGATCAATTTTTAAGATGAAATCAGCCTTTTCATAGCGAGGATCTGCAATTCTTTTTTTATCACCAACATCGCAAATAATAGCTAAAAATGGCTCTTCAGAAAGATATGTATCACTTAGTTTATTTACATTAGGAAAAATTTTCCCTGAAAAGACAACGTGATTATCTCCGGCTGTTCTAATTTCTTTATCTTTAAAGTTTTCTTTTAACCAAGTTTCTAAACCAAATTGGCATCCAAGCGCGTCAAAATCAGGCATGATATGCCTGAAAATGACTATTCTTTTATATTTTTTTACTTTTTTTAAGAATTCTTTATAGAATCCTTTATTTTTCTTAAATTCTTCTTTAATAAAATCCATTATCAACACCTATTTTTTAAGAAGCATATCATAGGCATCACGAGCAATCATAACTTCTTCATTAGTTGGGATTACAGCAACTTTAATCTTTGATTTTTCGGTTGAAAGAAGACCTTCTTTTCCGCCACGAAGTTCTTTATTTGCTTCTTCAGAATATTCAACACCTAAAGCTTCCTTAATATTTTCTAAAACAAGTCTACGATATAATGCACTATTTTCGCCAATACCAGCAGAGAATACGATTAAATCACAACCACCAAGTCTAACATAATATTGACCAATAAAATCAGCTACTCTTCTTGCCCATAAATCATTAGTTAAAATTGCTTGTTTATTTCCTTCATTAGCAGCTGCTTCTAAATCTCTTGAATCATCACTAATTCCTGAAACACCTTTTAAACCTGATTGTTTACTGAATTCTTGGAAAATAGTTTCTGGATCTTTTCCAGTTTGTTTACAAACATAATAGAAAACTGAAGGATCAATATCACCTGTTCTTGTTCCCATCATGATACCACCTGTAGGAGTTAATCCCATTGTAGTAGCGATACTTTTTCCATCCTTGACTGCAGTAATGGAAGCGCCACTTCCTAAGTGACAAATAATCATTTTTGAATGAACATCGCCATTAACATATTTAAGACCTTCTTGGCTTAAATATTTGTGACTAGTGCCATGAGCTCCATATCTATAAATTAAATATTTTTCAGTATATTCATGTGGGATTGGGAATGTTTTATCAACATCACTCATTGTTTGATGGAAAGCTGTATCAAACGAACAAATTCCTGGAGTGTTTGGCAAAACTTTTTGGAAAGCTCTAATTCCAGTTAATTCAGCCGCATTATGATTTGGTGAAAGCGGAATTAATGATTCGATTTTGCCTAAAACATCTTCATCAATAACTGCTGATTCACTGAAATATGGTCCACCTTGAACGATACGGTGACCAGTTGCTGCGATTTCATCATATGATTTAATGATTCCATCTTTAATTAAAGCATCCATAACAAGTTTAACTGCAACTGCATGGTCTTTAACTGGAAGAACTTCTTTATTTGATTTTCCGTTAAATTTAACAGTGAAAATGCCATCATCGTGGCCAATTCTTTCAACGATACCAGAACAAATAACACTTTCTTCTGGCATTTCATATAATTTAAATTTTAAACTACTGCTACCGGCATTAACCGCCATTACTTTTGACATATAATATTTTCTCCTTCTTAAAGTCTTTTTTATTATAGTCTTTATAAAGACTATTTCATACTAAAAACACATAAAAAAAGCTAGTTCATTCGTGAAACACAAATTGTCACAAATGAACTAGCAATGTTCATAGATGAATTATAAGCGAATAGTTAAGCCTTTTTTCTTTTCTGCTCTTTTTAAATTATATTTTGGGTTTAAATAAACATTTTTGAATAAACCAATCATTAAGACAATAGTTGCATTTATCCAAGCAAATCCATCACCAAACATTAAAGCAATATATGAGATATCGCTTGTTGGGTCGGCAGGATTTACCATTGATGGGAAATATAATGAAACTACAACTCTAGTTATAAGTTCAGCGACGCCAGCTAAGAATGGGAACAATGGTTTTTCAATTCCTTGAAGTGAATTTCTTCCAACATATAATGTTCCTAAGAAAATAAATAGCGGCATATTTACATAGAAATAATAGTTTGCATATTTAATTGTTTGAGAATTGATATTACTTGGACTTAAGAATAAATATAAGAAGAAACCGTTAATATTTAAAAGTAAACCAAGTGCTCCAAGAATAACTGAACCAACAATGGCAATAATTAAAGCTTGTATCGTACCTTTTCTAACTCTTTCATATTCTTTAGCGCCTTCATTTTGACCACAATAAGAAAGCATTGCAGAGCCTAAACCACTTTGGAAAGTCATCAAAGCATTGAATAATTTACTAGCTGTTCCATACCCAAGTTGAGCTGGTTGAGTTGGATCATTACTTGCAACATCAAATCTAACGACTGCACCTTGCATCAAAATAATTCCAACAGCTAAGACACTAAATTGTAAACCAAGTGGGACACCATTTTTTAAGTGATCTAAAGCATATTTCCAGTCAATATTTAAATCGCTGATTTTAATTTTAAATACATCATACTTTTTATAAGAATAAATAAAGCATAATATTCCAGATAAAATCTGGGCAATTATTGTTGCAATTGCAGCTCCAGCAACCCCCCATTTAAATGTAACAATAAATAAGATATCTAAGAAAACATTAATGATACAACTTAAAAGTAAAAACAATAGTGGAGTTACTGAATCTCCAATTGACCTTAAAACGCTACTAAATAAGTTAAAAAATAATTGAGCAAGAGTTCCACAAAAATATATAAAGATATACAAATATGCGTATTCATAAACTGGATTTTCTTTAGTGATATTAATCCATGAAAGCATAATATTTATCGATAATAGGCCAATAATTGTTAAAATTACACCGATCAAGAAAGTAATAACAATTTGAATGGCAAATGATTTCTTAACATCTTCTAATTTATTTGCACCGAATGCTTTTGCAGTTAATGCACTAAATCCTGATGAACAGCCAAATCCAAATTGTAAAACAATAACAGTTAAACAACCTACGTCATTAATGCCAGCAATTTCATTTGCTGATAAATTTTGACCAGCAATTGCTGCATCAGTAATTGTATAGACTTGTTGTAATAATAAAGTTAATAAAATTGGAATACTAAAAAGAATAATATTTTTAGTGATATTTCCTTTAGATAAATCAATAGGTTTAAATATATCTTTAATTCTCATACTCATTTCTCACGAAACGATATTTTATGATTATTTTTATAAGAATCAAGAGGATTTTATATGAAAATTAAAGATTTTATGCAATTCTAATTTTTTCTTAATAAATACTGATTTAGTCAATTTTTTTAAGGTATAAAGGCTCAGTTAAATTTAATGAATTATTTTTAATGATAATTTCGTTATTAGAAATTAAATCTAAATATTTTCCATCTTCTAAAAGTGAAGATTTTACTTTAATATTATTTTCTGATAAATTAAATAAACCAATGATGTCATCGCTGTTTTTGTATATATTCTTAAAACACAAAGCTTCTGGATTGATGTCTAATGAATTGCTTTGAATTAAGTTTAAATTATACTCATTTGATTTGAGCGAAATTAATTTTTTAACAAATTCAAAATAATTTAAATCAGTAATTTTTGTAGAAATAGTATCTTTATCAAATAAATTTGGAAGTTTTTCTTCTTTCGTTTCTTGGCCTCCATAAACAAAACCAGCACCTTTAATAAAGAAAATAAATGCATTTAGATTTCTTCTTAACTGATCTGATTTTGTAAAAGATGCAATTCTTGGATAATCATGGTTTTCTATGGTTCCGATTTTTAAGGCATCTACTGGCAAACTAACATTTTCATATAAGAAAGTATTTTTATAGTATTGTAAATATTTTATTTCTTTTGTTTCTAAGAATTCTCTTAAAAGTTTGTAATTTGAATATCTATAAAGTAAATCAAAACCATCTTCGTAAAGTTCTGAATCAGAGCAACAGTTGCCTTCTTTTTCACGCACGAAATTTGCAAATTCAGGATCGATTGCTTCACCTAATAAAATGATATTTTTATTTATCTCTTTAATTTTTGGAAGGGCATATTTGTAGAATTGATTTGGCAATAAACTTGCTACATCAAATCTATAACCATCAACACCAAGATTTGTGTAATAAATAAGCACATTAGTGATGTAGTCGATTAATGGTAGATTATTAGTATAATTTAAGTCGTAAACGTCTGACCAATCTCCAAAATGATTGGCAAAATTTCCATCTTTATTTCTATAGTAGAATTCTGGATGCTCTTTAATTAAAATACTGTCCCTTGCAGTGTGGTTAAAAACTACATCCATAATTAAAAGCATATTTCTATTATGCACTTCATTAATCAATTCTTTGAAATCATCTAAAGTACCAAGTTCATGATTTATTTTGTAATAATCTTGTATTGCATATGGAGATCCTAATGTGCCTTTTCTTCCATTAATTCCAATTTCATTTATTGGTAATAATTGAATGACCTTTACTCCTAATTCTTTTATATAATCAAGCCTTTTAATTAAAGCTTTAAAGGTTCCTTCTTCGGTATAATTTCTTACATAAACTTGATAGAAAGTATAAGTTTTTAACTCGTTTTTCATATTTTGCCTCTCGTAATTTTATATATAAATGATTAATAAAAAGTTCATTAAAGTCAATTTATATTTCAATTATTACTAAGTTATCAAATTCTATATAACAAACCTCGTTGATAAAACTTAAATATTAATCAAAATTGTGAGTGAGTTTTTTTAGAAAAAATGTTTATTAAATTAATAATTTGTTGCACCTGTTTACAAATAAGAAATATTTATTAAGAACTAATGAAATAAAATGATTTTTTATTATCAAAATTCTTGCAACAATCTTATTTATAATTTAAAATTTTAAACTAAAGTAAATGGAGGAAACATAAATGGAAAATATTCATGGAAAAGTTATTGGAGAAGGTGTAATTGAACTCCCAACAATGACAAGTATTGATTACGAAGCTGGATTAGCAAAAAGTAAATCATTATTTGGTAAATTTGGTTGTTCTGCAATTGGAAAAGTTTTATCAAATGGAGATATGGTTGTTGGAAGATCATTAGATCTTTTTTATAGTAATAATCCTGTATACGTTATAAGAAGTGAAATTCCAGGATTTTATAAAACAGTTGGTTTAGCATACAATGTTTTTGATGGTAAAGATTTTGCTACAGTTAAAGAAAATGGTGTTACTTATGATGAATTATTAACTCTTTTATTCTTTACAGTTGATATCATGAATGAAAAAGGATTTTATATGGAAGGCAATATGCGTCCTGAACAACCTGCTTCAACTGGTATTAAACCTTCAACTGGTACAAATCCAGGTGCAGAGGTAAGTTTATCAATCCCTGCCGTTATTAGATATTTAGGTGAAAGATGTGCTAATGTT
Source organism: Gemmiger formicilis (assembly GCA_963626345.1). GTDB lineage: Bacteria > Bacillota_I > Bacilli_A > RFN20 > CAG-826 > Onthovivens. Next base: position 34,772 of record CAVFXI010000034.1, read on the forward strand.
GATGAGGCATTAAAATTAGTAAAAACATTAAATGTATTTGGTTTATTCTCAGGACATTTAACATGGGCTGGTGCATTTTATATGGCCGATGAATCAGGACATCATGGTGTATTAGAACTTGTTGATAATAAACTTATTTGGAATGAAGGTGCTACTTGCCAAACTAATTTCTATCTTAATGATGAATATAAAGATAAGGCCACAATTGGTAGTGGACTTGGAAGATACGATTTATTAATGTCAAAAATTGGCGGAGTTGATAGTGATGAAGATATGCAAAACTTAATGAAACAAGTTAGATATTCTCAATTATTAAATCCAAAAACATGTTTATTTGATCCATGCAGTGAATCTTGTGGATTTGGAGAAGAATTCAAAGAAATTGGTGGTGCTTTAACTACTGAAATGGTTAAAAGTAAAAAATATCATGATTTAATTATGAATTTACTTGAAGAAGAAGGCAAAGTTGAAAGAGCAAAATCATTACAACAACTCAAAGATGAAGGCACACAATGGCTTTCAGTATGGCAAACAGTTGCAAATTGTAATAAGAGATCTTTAACATTTACATGTTTTGAAGATGATTCATTAACATATACATTCAAAATCTAATTAATTTACAAAAAAAGATCATTAGTTTAATTATTAATGATCTTTTTTATTACTCATTATTTTGTTTTTTATTATTAACGATTTTATTTCTTTTTTAAATCAGATTTGAAAAAAGTTGCTTACAAACGATATAATCTTAAATTTATTAAAAGATATTGTATAAAAAATAACCATTCCATATAATTTTAAAGAAGGATTGGAAAACGCTATGAAAAGACAAGCTGGTGTTTTATTACATATTAGTTCATTACCATCAAAATATGGAATTGGTACATTAGGAAAAGAAGCATATGACTTTGTGGATTTTCTATACAATTCTAATTTTCATATTTGGCAAATTTTGCCATTAACTTTAACTAGTTATGGAGATTCTCCATATCAATCACCATCAAGTAAAGCTTTAAATCCATATTTTATTGATTTAGAGTTTTTAATTTCTGATGGACTTTTAACTGTAGAAGAATGTGATTCTATCAAATGGAACGATGACGAAAAACGCGTCAATTACGAAATTTTATTTAATAATAGATATAAAGTTCTTAAAAAAGCTTTCGATAGATTCGATAAAAATGATGAAGATTATATAAAATTTTTAAATACAAATGAATTTTTAGATTTTGCAGTTTTTATGACTTTAAAAGAAGTTCATAATTTTAGACCATGGAATGAATGGGAAGATGAATATAAATTTTATAATGATAATATTATTGATCTTATTAAAGAAAAATATTCATTGAGTGTTGAATTCTATGAATGGACACAATATATCTTTTTAAAACAATTTAATAATTTAAAGGATTATGCGCATAAACATGATGTAAAAATCATGGGTGACATGCCTATTTATTTATCTTATGATTCTGTTGAAGTTTGGAAAAATCCTGAATATTTTCAACTAGATGAAAAACATAATCCAACAAGAGTTGCTGGTTGCCCTCCAGATTGTTTTAGTGAAGATGGTCAATTATGGGGTAATCCTTTATATAATTGGGATTACATGAAAAAAGAAAATTATAAGTGGTGGAATGATCGTATAAATTACAATTTAAGTTTGTATGATTTAGTTCGTATCGACCATTTTAGAGGATTTAGTGGATATTATTCAATTCCTTATGGAGATAAAACCGCTAAGAATGGCAAATGGGTTAAAGGCCCAGGTGCTGATTTATTTTTAGATAAACTAGATTATCCAATTGTTGCTGAAGATTTAGGTATGATGGATGAAGATTTTTATAAAATGATGGATGTTGTCAAATATCCAGGTATGAAAATTGTTATGCAAGGATTTGATGGTGACCCAAAAAGTATTTGGAAACCATCGAATTATACTGAAAACTTCTTTAGTTATACAACAACACACGATAGCACAACAGCTAGACAATTTTATGATGATTTAAATGATGAACAAAAAGAAATATTTATTAATGATTTAACTTCTGAATGTAAATTGGCAAATGTTGCTGTTCCATCAAAAAATGACGACCCAAGCGTATTTATTAATAAAATCATTGAAATAAACTTATTCAATAAAGCTAAAGTTTCAATGTTTGCAATGCAAGATTTATTAGATATTGGTAAAGAAGGAAGAATGAATTTTCCATCAACTTTATCTACTGATAACTGGAGTTGGAGACTTACAAAAAATTATTCTTTAAAAGAAGTAGAAGATAAAATGAAAATTTTGATTAAACAATCAAATAGAAATTAGTATTCTGTATTTTCCACATATGAGTCATCTTTAACAAATAATGTATATATAAATAAGGATGACATATTTAAGAAAAGATAAAGACCTATTGCAAAGAAAACCGATAGGTCTATTTTTGAAAATGTTTTTGGATATAATGGATTTATTCCTATATAAGATAAGAAAAACCATACAAATAAAAATAAGTTAAATAAACTTAATACTATTGAGGCTATAAAAACAGGCATTTTAATTTTATGTTTTTTCTTAAAGCAAATATAAGGTAAAAGTTCTGATCCTTTTTTAAACGATCTTAAATGCCAGAAAATTTCATATCCATTTAATATAGAAAGTATTACAAAACCAGCTATATTCAATAAAAAATCAACATTGCCAGTTTTAAGAGTTTGTTGTAAAGAAAATGCATTTATTAATAAATAGATAAATAATGCAAATGTTAAAGTGTAAATAATAAGATAAATAAATCTAAAAGTTTTAATTTTCATGCAATTATTTTATATTAAATAATCTTTTGAATAAATATTTTTATATGAAAATAGTGCAATTTTAAGGTTATTAAAATCGAGTATGTGAAAATAGGAAACCAGTCAATAGGTTTTTATGAAAAAATGATAAAAAATGTAAACACTTTCATTTTTTTGTGCTGACAAATAAAAAGTCGGCATATTGCGGACTTTTTCGATTATATATAAAAAAATGTAAGGGTTTTCAAAACTGATTTTCATAAATATTTTCATGTTGAAACAATATAAATTCAGCATATAGTTATGCATGTAAGGAGGAACGATTTATGAGTTATTTTGCAAAAGAAGAAGACTTACAATACGAAGATAACAGTAGTGTTGATATTTATGCTTTAACTAATAGTCCAATTTGCAATCAAGGAATTCCTTCATATGGGATCTTGCTTATTAAAAAAGAAGACAACAGTGAAGAAGATTCAGAACTTGATTTCTAATTTTCTAAGTAAGGTTAAACTTAAATATAATGACGCCGACTAATGTTGGCGTTTTTATTTACCTATTGACAAGGGTGTTATAATTTAAAAGAAAGAAGAGGAAGGAAAATATATCGATTCTATGGTATAATTTTCATTGATGAAATTATTATATAACATGCATACACATACATATCGTTGCGGACATGCAACTGGAACAGATGAAGAATACGTAAAAAACGCTGTTAAAGCAGGTTTTAAGGTTTTAGGATTTTCAGATCACGCTTTTTTTCCTAATGTAGTTCATAAAGGGATGAGAGGAAATTACGAAGAACTTGATGAATATATTTCTAGTGTTTTAAAATTAAAAAAGAAATATCGTAAAAAGATTGATATCAAGCTTGGTTTTGAAATTGAATATCAAGAAAATTATTATGGATTTTATAGATATTTGCTTCAAGAAAAAGGTTTTGATTTTTTGATTTTAGGACAACATGTAACGTATTCAATGGATGGTAAACCAAATTTTTATTTTAATGGAAAAGATGATATTGAAGGAATTAGAAGATATAAAGATGATTTAATCAAAGGAATGGAAACAGGATTATTTTTATATGTTTGTCATCCTGATTTATTTATGTCACATGTTACAAAAATCACTCCTGAAATTGAAAGTGTCTGCGATGAAATTTGTAAGGCCAGTGCGAGACTTAATGTACCTTTAGAAATTAATCTTGGTGGACTTAGATTTAATAATTTGCTTGCAGAAATTAAAGGAACACAACCTTATCCTAATTATTATTTTTGGCAATTTGCTAAGAAAAATAATTGCAAATGTGTAATTGGAATTGATGCTCATAATCCAAAAGAATTATTAGATGAAGAAAAAATCAATTTTGCTTACAAATTTATTGAAAGAAATGGTCTTCAATTAGAAGATGATTTGAAAATGATAAACCTAAATTATACGGATGGTGGGAAATAAAATCCCATCATCCCATTTTTTTATGAAAATTTTCTGTAAGAAATTTTTAAGATATAAAAAAAGTCAATTTCTATCTTAAAATAGAAATACTATTTTAGTAAAATATATTTAGATTTGAGGTAATACTTATGGCATATGGAATTTTAGCTGAATATTTATCTGGCCAAACTATTGAAGCATATTCATATTTTGGAGCTCATTTTACTAAGGAAAATCAAGAAGTGGAGATTGAAATTCCACTTAAGAAAGATCCTAGTAAAACTAAAAAAACTACAACAATAAAACTTGTTAATGGAGTTATGTTTAGACTTTATGCTCCTATGGCAAGTGATGTTTCAGTAATTGGCGATTTTAATAACTGGGATCCAACAATTCATAAAATGAAAAAGATTGATGATGCTGGAGTTTTTGAAATTTTTATCCCTGGTTTACACAATTATGCATTTTATAAATACCATTTTAAAAATGCTAATGGTGAATATGTTGATAAAGCAGATCCTTTCGCATTTTTTAGCGAATATAGACCTGGCAGTTGTTCAAGACTTTTTAATATTGAAGGTTTTATGTGGCATGATAAACCATATTTAAATAGTAGAGATCGTAATTTTGATAAACCAATGTCAATTTATGAAATGCATTTAGGAAGTTGGAAAGGCAAAGTTGATGGAAGATATCTTTCATACGAAGAAATTGCTGATTATTTAATTCCTTATTTAAAAGGACTTGGATATACACATATCGAAATTATGCCAATCACTCAATATCCTTTTGAAGGAAGTTGGGGTTATCAAGCAACTGGATTTTATAGTGTAGATTCTACTTACGGAAATCCAATGCAACTTATGAGTTTTGTTGATAGAATGCATCAAGCTGGAATCGGTGTTATTTTAGATTTTGCACCAGTTCATTTTGCAGTTGATTCATGGTCACTTTCTCATTTTGATGGAACTCCTCAATATGAATACAATAATGAACATATGTATTCTCCATGGGGAAGTCTTCAATTTGATCTTGGAAAAGATCCAGTTAGAAGTTTCTTAATGTCTGCTATGGATTACTTCTTAACCTATTTCCATTTTGATGGAATTAGAGTCGATGCAGTCAGTAATATTATCTATTGGGAAGGCAACAAAGATAGAGGCGAAAATACTGGTGGTACAGAATTTATCCGTAGACTTAATGGAAAAATTCATTATAAACATCCAAGTGTTATGATGATTGCTGAAGATAGTACTGATTTTAATGGAACTACTAGACCTTTAGAATATGGTGGACTTGGTTTTGATTATAAATGGGATTTAGGTTGGATGAATGATACTTTAAAATATTATTCTAAAGATCCTGTCTATAAAAAATGGGAACATAATAAAATTACATTTTCAATGATGTATTTTTATTCAGAAAATTTCTTATTACCTTTAAGCCATGATGAAGTTGTTCATGGAAAAGGAACTATCATTAATAAGATGTATGGTGATTACGATACTAAATTTGCTTTAATTCGTAATTTATATACATATCAATTTGCTCATCCAGGTAAAAAACTTAACTTTATGGGTAATGAACTTGGAAGTTTTGATGAATGGAACGAAACAAAATCTCTTCCTTGGGAACTTAAAAGATTCCCTAAACACGATAGTGTTTCACGTATGATTAGAGATTTGAATTTAATTTATGCTCACGAAGAAGCTATGCATAAAGAAGAATACAACCCAGTTCATTTTAATTGGTTGATGGTTAATAATGCTAATGATTCGATCTTTGCCTTTGAACGTAGAGTCGAAGATAGTCACCTTGTATTTATCTTTAATATGACTCCAAATTATTACGAATCTTATGATGTTGGCGTTACTAGAGAAGGAACTTATGAAGAAATTTTCAATAGTGATAAAGATGTTTATGGTGGAAGTAATGCCTATAATGGCCTTCCATTAATGTCATATTATTATGGACCAGAAGAAAAACCACATAAGTTATGTGTGAAAATTGCGCCATATGCTGCAATGATTTTCAAATATGCACATAAAAATGGGGAAGAAAATAAATAATAAATAAAACAAAAAATTGAAAGGAAATTTTATGTTTAGAAATAAAGAAGAATTTAAAAAAGAATTTGTTGAACGTTTAAGTTCAAAATATGGTAAAACTCCTGATGAAGCTCATATTTTAGAACAATATGATATTTTAGGAGAATGTGTTAGAGATTATGCTGGAACAGATTGGCGTAATTCTAGAGAATATGTATTAAAAAATGATGAAAAGCAACTTATCTATTTTTCAATGGAATTCTTAATTGGAAGACTTATGACTTCTAATTTAATGAACTTAGGTATTTATGATGTTTGTAGAGATGGCTTAAGTGAAATTGGTATTGATATTGGTGCTTTAGAGGATGTTGAAGCTGATGCTGGTTTAGGAAATGGTGGACTTGGTCGTCTTGCTGCATGTTTCTTAGATTCCATCGCATCTTTAGGGTATGTTGGTCATGGAAATTGTATCCGTTATGAATATGGTTTCTTTAAGCAAAAAATTGTTAATGAAAAACAAGTTGAAACTCCAGATCAATGGTTAACTAATGGTTATGTTTGGGAAGTTAGAAAGCCAAAACATGCCGTTGAAGTTTCGTTTTACGGAAATGCTGAAACTTATTTAAAACCTAATGGTGGATATGGAATTCGTACAGTTGGTGCAACTAAAGTTTTAGCCATGCCATATGATGTTTCAATTGTTGGTTATAGAAATAATCTTGCTAACTCTTTACGTTTATGGAGTGCTCAACCAAGTGAAGCAAATCTTCCAGAAGGTGTATCTTTTGAAGATTACTTAACAACATTAAAAGAATTAAGCCATGGTCTTTATCCAGATGATTCAACCGAACATGGAAAACTTTTAAGATTACGTCAACAATATTTCTTTGTTAGCGCAGGTCTTCAATCATTAATGAGAGGATTCTTAAGAAGACATGGAAGTTTAGATGATTTCTATAAAAAGACTGTTTTCCAACTTAATGATACTCATCCAATTTTAGCTATTCCAGAAATGATGAGACTTTTAATGGATGAATATGGTTATGGTTGGGATGAAGCTTGGGAACAAGTTACGCATTGTTTTGCTTATACTAACCATACAATTATGCCTGAAGCTTTAGAAAAATGGCCAATTCAATATATTCAAAGACTAGTTCCACGTTGTTATATGATTATTGAAGAAATTCAACGTAGAATGCTTATTTGGATGAGCAAAAATAACGTTACAGAAGAAGAAAAACTTAACATGTTAATCATTAAAGATGGGTTTGTTAGAATGACAAATCTTGCGATCTATTGCGCATATTCTGTTAATGGTGTTGCTGCTATTCATACTGATATTTTAAAGAAAGTTACCTTTAAAGAATTCTTTAAATATTTCCCAGAAAAGTTCCATAATGAAACAAATGGTGTCACTCATAGAAGATGGCTTATGTATTCAAATGCTGAATTAAGTAATTTAATAACAAGCAAAATTGGTGAAAAATGGATTAAAGATCCTGAAAATGGTCTTGAAGAACTTTTAAAATATCAAGATGATGAAAGTGTTTTAAAGAGTTTAGAAACCATTAAGTATAACAATAAAGTTAAATTAGCTAAATTTATATTAGATAACTATGGTATTGAAGTTGATCCAAATTCAATTTTTGATGTTCAAATCAAGAGATTACATGCTTATAAACGTCAATTAATGAATGTTTTTAAGATTATGATTTTATATCATAGGATTAAGACTGATCCAAATTTCAAGATGTATCCACATACTTATATCTTTGGTGCAAAAGCTGCTCCAAGTTATGTTTTTGCAAAAGAAATTATTGAATTAATTAATGCTGTTGCAAATGTTGTTAATAATGATCCAGAAGTTAATAAATATATTAAAGTTGTATTTATGACAAATTATGGCGTTACACTCGCTGAAAAAATCATTCCTGCAACTGATATTAGTGAACAAATTTCTACTGCTGGAAAAGAAGCAAGTGGTACAAGCAATATGAAATTTATGATGAATGGTGCTTTAACTTTAGGAACTTTAGATGGTGCAAATGTTGAAATCTTAGAAAAAGTTGGAGATGAAAATGCATTTATCTTTGGTTTAAAAGTCGAAGATATCGAAAAGATTCATAACGAAGGTGGTTATAATTGCTGGGATGAATACAATAAAAATCCAGAATTAAGATGGGTTCTTGATTCGTTGTTTAATGGTCCATGGTGCGAAAATATTCCTGAAAGATTTAAAGGAATCTTTAATGAACTTATGAATAGAAATGATGAATATTTCATCTTTAAAGATTTACCAGCTTACTTAGAAGCTTGTAGTAAAATTGAAAATTACTACAAAGACAAGAAAAATTGGTTTAAATCTACTTTAATTAATATCGCTAAATCTGGATATTTCTCAAGTGATAGAACAATTGAATCATATAATAAGGATATATGGCATTTAGAAAAGATTGATCAAAAGAGATTATTTCAACAAATGAAGAAGACTGTTTTATAAGATACAGTCGAAAATAAATCATAAATGAATAAATAAAAATCACCCACGAATTGAAACGTGGGTGATTTTTTAATGAGTTTAGTATTTATTCAAATTGACTGTTATATAGTGCTGCATATGCTCCGCCTTTTTTAAGTAGTTCTTCATGATTGCCCTGTTCAATGATATTTCCGTTTTCCATAAATAAAATGGTATCAGCATCACGAATAGTGGAGAGTCTATGAGCAATAACAAATGATGTTCTGCCCTTCATTAAAGATTCCATTGCAGTTCCAATTGCAACTTCTGTTCTAGTATCAACTGAAGAAGTTGCTTCATCTAAAATTAGAATTGGAGGATTACAAAGAAATACTCTAGCTATTGTTAATAATTGTCTTTGACCAATTGAGATATTTGCTGCATCATTATCTAAAAGTGTTTCATATCCTTGTGGCATTGTTTTTATAAAGTGATCTATTTGAGCCATTTTAGCTGCTTGTTCGATTTCTTCTTTTGTTGCGTTTTGCTTACCATAAGCGATATTTTCAGCAATTGTTCCTTTAAATAACCAAGTATCTTGTAAAACCATACCGAAATTTTCTCTTAAATTTTTTCTAGTTAAGTTGGTTGTTGGAATTGAATCAATTGTGATTTTTCCTCCATTAACTTCATAAAATCTCATTAATAAATTAATTAATGTGGTTTTTCCTGCACCTGTAGCTCCTACAATAGCAATCTTTTTGCCTTTTTGGGCAGTAAAATTAATATTTTTCATTAATATTTTGTCTTTTGAATAGCCAAAACTTACATTCTCAAATGAAACGATTCCATCAGCTCTTTTTAAAACTATTGGATTTTCTACATCCTTAATTTCTTCATTTTCATCTAAAAATTCAAATGTTCTTTCTGCCGAAGCAAAAGCTGATTGTAATGAATTAATCATGAAAGATGCTTCAGTTAAAGGTTCCGAGCAAATACCCATATATTGGAAATAAGCTTGAACTACACCAAATGACATTGTTCCCTTTATCATCCAAGAACATGATATAAGAAGTATAACCACTTGTGATAATCTTGAAATAAGTCTGATTATAGGGTTTATAAAGTTTGTTAAAAAATCTGTTTTTCTATTTGCTTTTGCAAGATCTTCGATTGCATTATTTAAGGCAATGACACTATTTTCTTGATTGTTATAAGCTTTGATTACATTTCTTCCTGTAAAGTGTTCTTCAGCAAGTCCTGTTAAGATTGAAACTTTTTCTTGCCTTTCCGAAGATAAAATAAGATTTTTTCTTGCTACAATTTTAGTAAGGAAAATACTAATTAAAGCAAAACCAATAAAGATTAAAGTAAGAATAGGTGAGAAATAAATCATGAATGCTAATGAACCAATAATAGAGCCAATAGCAACAATTAATCTTAATAATCCAGTTTGCAAAGTTTCAGAAACTTTATCAAGATCGTTAGTAACTCTTGAAAGAATTTCTCCAGGTTTATTATCATCATAGAATTTAAGTGGAAGTTTATGCATTTTGTCACTTATTTGTTCTCTTAATGTTAATGTTAGTTTTTCTGCAACACTTGACATTAAATAAGTTTGTAAATAATAAAATATAGAAGCAAGTAAATACAAAATAGTAAAGACTGTAAGCCCTTTTCCTAATGGTTCCCAAGTAATCATAAATACTGTTCCATTATTTATACAATCCATAATTGTTTGATATAAATCATTCATAACTTTAACACTATAAAATGGAGTATAAACATAAAGTACAGTTGAAATTATGACGGAAATAAGAACTAATACTAATTTACCTTTTTGATTATTTAATTGTTTAAATAATCTTTTTGCTGTTTTTAAAGTATTTTTTGGAGCATCTTTTATGATTTTTTCTTTTTTGTTTTTCATAATTAATTAGCCTCCTTTGTTTGAGATTCATAAATTTCTTTATAAGTTTTACATGTTTTTAAAAGGTCTTCATGTTTTCCAATTCCAACAGGTTGTCCTTCATTAATAACAATGATCTGATCAGCATTTTTAATTGTGCTAACTCTTTGAGCGATAATAATCATTGTTTTATCGCCTTTTTCCTTATTTAATGCTTTTCTTAAATTTGCATCAGTTTTAAAATCAAGTGCGCTAAAACTATCATCAAAAATATATAGTTGTGGATTTTTTACAATTGCTCTCGCAATTGATAATCTTTGTTTTTGTCCTCCTGAAAAATTTGTTCCTCCTTGCGCTACATAAGAATTGAGTTTATCTGGCAAAGATCTTACAAAATCTCCAGCTTGAGCAATATCTAATGCATGCATTAATTCTTCGTCGCTTGCATTTTTATTTCCAAATCTTAAATTATCGGCAATTGTACCAGAGAATAACCATGCTCTTTGTTGAACATAGGATAAATTATCCCTAAGCTGTTCTTGGGTTAAATTTCTAATATCAATCCCATTTAATTTAATTGTTCCATTAGTTACTTCGTTAAACCTTAACATTAACGATGCAATCGTTGATTTTCCACTTCCGGTGCCACCAATAATTGCAGTAGTGGTTCCTTTTTTACATGAAAAATTAAGATTTTCTAAAGTACATTCATCAGCATCAGGATACTTAAATGAAACATTTTCAAAAGATAAGATATCTTCATTTTCATTAAGTTTTTTAATTTCATTAGTATTATTTTTAATTTCTGGCGAGAATTCCAATACTTCATTTATACGATTCGCACATTCAAATGCTCTTGGTAAAGTCAAAATTACCATTTGCGCCATCATTAAAAAGAATAAAGAGAGCATTGCATATTCAACAACAGAAGTAATGTCGCCAAAATTAAACATTCCAATAGAAATTCTAGCGCCACTCATCCAATAAATTAAAACAACGAAAAGATTTACGGCAAAATAAGATAAACCATCAAGCGAAGCGAACATAATATTTGCTTTAACAGATGTTTCTTTATATTGTGAAAATGATTCATTTAATCTATTTGTTTCATATTCTTGATTATTAAAAGCTCTAATAACACGAACACCAGTAATGTTTTCGAGCATAATAGTGCTCATCTTATCTAACAATTTTTGTAACTTTTTGAAAAGTGGTGAAGCACTTTTCAAAATAAATAAAGCAAATACGCTAATAAATATTAAGACAGCTAATAAAATTAAACCAATCAGCCAATCTTTAGAAAATGATAAACATAAAGAGACAATAAAAACAACTGGCACAGGTAAAATCATTTGAAAAATATTTACAACAGCCATTTGTATATTTGAAATGTCGGATGTAATTCTTGTTGTCATTGATGCGGTTCCAAAAGTTTGAAAATCATAAACTGATAAATCAAGTGTTTTCTTATATATAGATTCTCTAATATTTGCACCAACTTCAGATGAAAGTCTTGCACAAGTATATCCTCCAATAATCGCGCCTATTCCAGCTAGGAGTGAAACAACAGCCATTTTTATAGCAGCTTTGATTAATTCGTTAAAGTCTGCATTTATTGAAGATCCTTTATTTAACATTTCACCTGCAAATGTAGGAACAAGTAGTGCACCTACCATTTCGATGGACATAAGCAAGATAGTTATTAAACATAATTTCCAGTGTGGTTTTAAAAATTTCAATATTAATTTCATAAAATACCTCCATTTTCTTGACTAAAGCCAACATGATTGCTAGTATAAACTATATAGTTGCTATACAGTCAAGAGGATTTATGAATAAACAAAAACTATTCAATATATCGGAATTTTCAAAAATTACAGGGTTATCTAGACAAACTCTTATTTATTATGATAACATCGATTTATTAAAACCTTATAAGGTAGAAGGTAATGGTTATAGAAAATATTCACATAATCAAATTTGGGTTACAAGTGTTATTTGGATTTTATCTGATTTAGGAGTGCCTTTAAAAGATATTAAAAAGAATATCGATAATATTTCACCTGAAAATAGTGAAAAAATTTTGAATTCACAGTTGGTTTTATTACAAGATAGAATTAAGGAATTAAATATTCTTGATGAGATGATTAAAATTAGATTAGAACAAATTAAATTTGCAAAAAATATAAATAATAAAGGACTTTCATTTTCGATAATTAATATTAAAAATAACATCCCGTTTTTTATAGGAGGAAAAATTGGATGCAGCAAAGACGAATTAAGTGATGAACATTATATTAATTTTTATAAAGATACAGAAAAGAAAGGCATTCCTTTAATTTTTGCTCTTTCATATATAAAGAAAAGAGAAAACATATTAAATAATAAAGTAGATATTGTTGATGCGTTCTGTTTTCGATTGACTAATAAAAAATATGCTACAGGTTTTATGAAAAAAGGAAAATATCTTGTTACATATGCTTTTGGTAATTATGGTGAAACTGATTATATATATAAGGATATAGTAAAGTACATTCATGAAAACAACATTAAAGTTATTGGCGATATTTTTGAAGAATATATTACCGATGAATTTGTACAAAGTAATCCGGATGATTATATTTTGCAGATATCCATTCCAATTGAATGAAGGTTAAATAATTTTATTTAGTTTAATTCTTTCAAATGCTTTTAAAAGAATTATTGAAAGAATAGTTCCAGCAATTCCTTGAATTAAATCAAAAACTGAATTGATTAAATATGAACTTCCAAACATTATTAAATAAGCGATCATATAAGTTAAAACCATAAATAGTGGAGCTATTAAGCAACTTAAATACTTTAATATATGGTGACCCTTTAATAATCTATATATTAAATAACAACTTAATGATTCAAGACCTTTTGCAAATATTGTAAATGGAATAAAATTTGCTGCACCAGCTGTTAAATCCGCTAATGAACAACTTATAATCGCGGATGATATTCCTTCGATTGGGCCAATAAAAATAGTGGTGAACATTATTAATCCATCACTGAAATTTAAGTATCCTGATCCGCCAGCATATGGTATAGGTAAGAATGCTGTAATTACATATATAAGAGCGGTCATCAAAGCCGTTAATGATATTTTTAAAATAATTAACCTAGACTTAGTCATATTTATTTATGTTTGTTAAACTTTTTATGGTAATGATAATTTTCTTTTCTAATTGGTTTTTTATTATTTAATTTTGAATATTCAGTATTTTTTGCAATTTTAGCAGCTTTTTCTTCTTCTTTCTTGCGCTTTTCTTCTTCCTTAATTTCAAAAGTTTCTTTGATTGTTGGTTCAATTAATTTTTCAACTTCTTCAATTGTATAGCATTGGACACCAATTCTTTTAAGTTCTCTAGTAGTGAAGCCTTCTCCATCAATTAATGTACCATTAAAATTACCATTATGGATTTTGTAAACTCCACAAGATGGTGAATGATCAACCAAAACAGCTTTTTTAATATGAAGGTATTTGACTACATTTAAAACAGAATCTGCGCCTTTTTTAAAACAATGGGTCACATCTTTGCCATTTTTATTTACAACAATATTATTTTTAATTTCGCTAGGCGTTCTAGGGATAGACATTCCACCTAAAACTTCAGGGCAAACAGGAACAATATTAAAGTGTTCTCTTAGAAATTTAACTTTTTCGTTATAGTTATCTTTCCCATCATAACGACATTTATCACCCAATAAACAAGCACTTACAATAATAGTTTCCATAAATTCCCTTTCGTTGCTTTGAATATTATATTGATTTATTTATAATAATTCCATATGAAAAAAGAGGTCTATTTAAACATTAATGGCGAAAAACATCTTTCAACAATCGAAAGAAAGAATATTAAATCTATTAGGTGGATTGTCAAAGATGGTGTTTATGAAATAAGATGTCCTTATTCTTGTAGTATTGAATATTTGGAAAAAGTTATTTCAAAGCACAAAACCAGGAAGAAACCTATTTTAGAAGAACCAATGAACGATGAATATTGCTATATTTATGGTAAAAAACAAGATGTTACTGGTAAATTTGTGGAAATAGACGGACATCATGTTTTATATAACAAGGGTACATTTTATAAAGATATTGATAAATTTTTTAAAAATTACGTCGAAGCAAGATTAAGGTATTTTGAAAAATTGATGAATATAGATCAACCATATAAATTGACAACAAGATTAGTAAGCACAAGATATGGTAGTAATAGCAGAAGAACTCACCACATAACAATTAATTCATTCTTGGTTCATTTTTCGAAAGATATTATTGATGCTATTATTATTCATGAGTTAGCGCATAATTTTTATTATGACCACTCGGATAATTTTTATAATTTCATTTACGAATATTGTCCAAATTATGATGCAATACATAAGGCATTAAGATTACAAGTATATAAAGGAGTTGAAAATTAGTAATGATTCAGTATATAACTAGTAGAAAGAACAAAATTGTTCTTGAAACAATGGATTTAAGAAAAAATAAAATCCAACAAGAAAAAGGTTTGTTTATTATTGAAGGTGAACATCTACTTGAAATGGCAAATAATGCCAATAATCTTGTATATGTTTTAGCAACAAAACACATAAATGGAATAAACCAAGATATCGACCAATACATTGTTCCAAAAGATATTTTAGAAAAGATTAGTGTTAGTAAATCTGCTCCAAATGTTATTGGGGTATGTAAATTTATAAATGACAAAATTGATCTCGCTGGTGATATTGTTTGCTTGGATTGCGTACAAGATCCAGGAAATTTGGGGACAATTATGCGTTCTTCGTTAGCATTTTCTTATTTTAATATATTGTTAAGCAAAGATTCTGTTAATAAGTATAATGAAAAAGTTGTACAAGCTTCACAAGGATCGATTTTTAATTTAAATATTGAATCTTTTGATATTTCGACTTTGAAAGATTATAAAGAAAAAGGTTATAAAATTGTTGTTACCACACTTGCAAAAGATTCGATTAATCTCGCTAATTTCAAGAAAAAACCAAATGAAAAATATATTTATGTTTTTGGCAATGAAGGAAATGGTGTTAGAAAAGAAATTCAAGATATTGCTGATTATAAGATTTTTATAGAAATGGAGAATATAGATTCTTTAAATGTTGGTGTTGCAGCCGGTATTGTACTTTATTATTTGAAAAATAAGTAAGCATTAATGATATTCAATCGATAAAATGTAATTTTTAAAAACGAAGTTTAATGATATAATCATTATGCGTTGAGAAGGAGTAGTAGTAAGTTTATTAATTTTTAGAGAGAAGTTGATGGTGGAATAACTTCATTTAAGACTTATGAATTCGCCTTGGAGCAGGTTTGATGAACCCGTACATATACGTTAAATATGGTAATTAAGATTTTAAAAGAATTAGGATGGTACCGCGGTTAATTCGCTCCTAACTAGTTCTTTTTTATTTATTTAAGGAGAAAATTATGGCTGAACAATTAGAATTTAAATTTGATACTCAATTATTAATCAATGGAACAGGACTCAATGAAGATGAAATCAACGAGTATATTACAACTCACTTTAAAGGTGATTGTTTAATTGCTGTTGGTGATGATACTTTAATTAAGATTCATTTCCATACTAATGAACCATGGAAGATTCTTGAATATGGTCAATCATTAGGTGAAATTAGTGATGTTGTTGTTGAAAATATGCAAAGACAAGCTGATGGATTAAAAGGTTAGTTTAATTTTTAGGGTATAGTTATATGGAAGACAAAGAAATAGAATCGTTGGTTAGTGAAGCTTTAAATGATGTAAAAGAAGCTGATACAATCGACAAAATTAATGAAGTAAGAAATAAATACTTGTCTAAAAAAGGAAGTATTTCTTCTTTAATGCTTAAAATGAAAGAATTAACAGTTGAAGCAAAAAAGAAGTATGGACAAGTTGTTAATAGTGCAAGAACTCAAGTTGAGAATGCGATTAACGAAAAATTAGAAGAAGCAAAAGCTTTAGAACTTAAAAAGCAACTCGAAAAAGAATCAATTGATATCACTCTTCCAGGTAACAATTATTTTTCAGGTAATGAGAATCCATTTTATAAAGTTCTTCATGAAATTGAAGATATTTTTATTGGTATGGGTTATGAAGTTCATGATGGCCCAGAAGTTGTTAGTGATGAATATAATTTTGAATTAGTTAATATTCCAAAAGATCATCCTGCAAGAGATATGCAAGATTCTTTCTATATTAACGACAATTTACTTTTAAGAACTCAGACAAGTTCTATGCAGCCTCAAATTATGAGACTTGCTAATGGTAAACCAATTAAAGTTATTTGCCCTGGAAAATGTTATAGAAGAGATGACGATGATATGACTCACAGTCATCAATTTGCACAAGTTGAAGGTTTAGTTATCGATAAAAATATTAATATGGCTAGTTTAAAAGGAACTTTAGAGTTATTTGCAAAACAAATGTTTTCAAAAGATTCAAAAGTTAGGTTTAGGTCATCATATTTCCCATTTACTGAACCATCTGTTGAAGTTGATATTTCATGTTTTAAATGTCATGGAAAAGGTTGTCCAACTTGTAAAGGTAGTGGATGGATTGAAATTTTAGGGGCAGGAATGGTTCATCCAAATGTTTTAAAAATGTCGGGATATGATCCTGAAGAATATAGCGGATTCGCTTTTGGTGTTGGAATTGATAGAGTTGCTATGCTACGTTATGGAATTGATGATATTCGTAGAATCTATTCTAATGATGTTAGATTTATTGATCAATTCAACAAGAAAATTGAGGATTAGTTTATGTTAGTATCATTAAAAGAAATTAGTAAATATGTTGATATAAGCGATTTAACTCCAGAAGAAATTGCTAAAAAAATGACTTCTGCAGGGATTGAAGTTGAAGGAATCAATCATCTTTCAGAAGCAACTAATCTTGTGATTGGTCATATTTTAAAATGTGAAAAACATCCAGATAGTGATCATTTGCATGTTAATCAAATTGATATTGGGAGCGAAGTTACACAAATTGTTTGTGGTGCTCCTAATTGTAGAGAAGGGTTAAATGTCATTGTTGCTCTACCTGGAGCAGTTCTTGCTGGTGGCAAGAAAATTGAAAAATCAGTAATTCGTGGTGTTGAGAGCAATGGTATGTGCTGTGCATTAAATGAAATTGGAGTTGATCCAAAAAATTTAAGACCAGAACAAATTGCTGGAATTGAAGAACTTCCAAAAGATGCTCCAATAGGTGAAAAAGATGTTTTAAAGTATTTAGGACTTGATGATACCATTCTTGATTTATCATTATTAGCAAATAGAAGTGATGCTTATTCTTTATATAATGTTGCAAAAGAAATAGCTGCATTATTTAATAAAGAAGTTTCAATACCTTCATATAATAGTAGTAATTTAGTAGTTAATCAGTATAAAACTGGTTCTATGACTGATAATTGCAAGCAATTTGCAATTAGATGTTTTGAAGATATTTCAATTAATGAGTCACCAAAAGAACTACAAGAAGTCTTAAGAAGCGAAGGAATTCGTTCAATTGATAATATTGTTGATATTGGTAATTATGCAATGCTTCTAACTGGTCAGCCTTTAAATATGTATGATGCTGATAAATTGCCAAAGAAAGAACTTATTGTTAAAGATGACTTTGAAGGTGATGTTGTGGCAATGGATGGTAAGACTTATTCGCTTAAAAAAGGCGATTTGGTCGTAACAAGTGGTGGGGAAGTTATGTGCATTGCTGGTGTTATGACTTGTGAATGTTGCAAAGTAACAAAAGATACAAAAAATATTTTAGCTGAAGTTGCCAACTTTTATGGACCACAAATCAGAAAAACATGCATAAGGCTCGGATTAAGCAGTGATTCTTCACAAAGATTTATTAAAGGCATTAATCCAAATCAAACAAGTGATGTTATGGAGCTTGTAACTCATTTAATTAATAAATATTCATCTGCAAAAAAAGTTTCTGAAACTCAAGAATTTAATGTATTAAATTACAAGGACAAAGAAATTGAATGTAGTTTTAAATATATTAATGATCGTTTAGGAACTTCTTTCGATAATGAGACGATTATTTCAACATTGAATAAGTTATATATTAAGACAAAAAATGTTGATGATGAGCAATTTACTGCTATTATTCCAGCATTTAGAATTGATATTGAAGGTAAAGCTGATTTAAGTGAAGAAATCATTAGATATAATGGATTTGACAAAATTAATTCAGTACTTCCAATGATGGAAACTACAGTTGGTGGTAGAACTGGTTTTGGCAAACATGAAAAAGTTGTTTCTGATTATTTATTAAATCAAGGATTAGATCGAATTATTAGTTATTCTTTAATTAACAAAGAAGACAACGAATCTTTCAATTTAGTCAATAAAAATGAAGGCTATGAAGTTTTACATCCATTAACTGAAGATCATAAATACATTCGAACAAATCTTTTGAGTTCAATGCTTAGAGTCGTTCAATATAATTTCAACCACCAAAACAAAAATTTTGGTTTATTTGAAATTGCACAAATTAATGATAAAAAAGGCGCTGGTAGCCATCTTTCCATTTGTTTATGTGGAAAGAAGTTTGGTCAAGACCAAATGAATGGTGTTGGTTATAATTTTTACGATGTTAAGGGTATGTTTGAAAATATTCTCAAGATGTTTAACATTCAGCCAAATCGTTTAAAATATGAAAGACTTAGTGATTCTAAAGAATTACATCCAAATAGAAGTGCCATTGTTAAATTGGATGGAAAAACACTCGCTGTATTCGGCGAAATTTATCCAACATTAAAGAATAAGTACGATTTAAATAAAGAAGAAGTTGTTCTTTTAGAACTTGATTTAGGTTTACTTTTTAAGACAAAATCTGGTAATAATCATTTTGTTGAATTCAATAAATATCCAACAGTTTCTCGTGATTACGCCTTTGTTTTAAGCGATACCGTTAAATATTCAGACATTAAGAATGAAATTAAAAAAGGAAATCCTTTAATTAGTGATATTCATATTTTTGATGTTTATAAAGGAGAACACCTTGATAAAAATAAGGTTTCTATCGCGATAAGTGTTCTTTTAGATGGTAAAGATCATACTTTAAAAGAAGAAGAGATTAATGCTACAGATCAAAAGATTAGAAGCATTATTAAAGAAAAATTTGATGGGAATATTAGATCATAATTATGAAAATTTATTTTAGCCAAGCTAAGGAACATGAAGTCCTTGAGTACAATTCACTTCTTGATGATTATGTTGATGGCACCGATACAACTTTAAAAGGCGTTAATTCTAGCAATGGAGAAATAGAAGTAAATAAATTTGATCATTCATTAATTGTTAAAGTTAATGTTTTGTTTGATATTGATGTCGTTTCTAGTTACTCTGCTGAAGTTTTTAAAACTAAAATTAAAATCAAAGATGATTTATATTTTACCAATTCTAAATCTCTTGATTCAGATGAATTTATACTTATAAATGATGAAATTGATTTAGATTATTATATCTATTCACTTCTTATTACTTCTATCCCACTTAATATCCATAAACCAGGAGAAAATCTTCCAAAAGGCGATGGTTATCGTGTTTTATCAGAGGATGAATTCAAAAAAGAGAAAGAAGAAAGTAGTGGAAATGCTTTTGATGCTTTAAAAGATATAGACTTTGGAGATTAATTTATTTTAAATCAAAAAAAGTACCGATTTAATCGTTAAAAAATCATATAAGAATTTTTGCAAAAAGTATTGCAAAGATTCTTTTTTTTAATTAGAATATAAACACAAGTGGAAGAAAGTGGGAGAAAGTGTAAATATGTTTCTTGGAAGCTATGATTATTCTCTAGATGATAAAGGCCGTCTTGTAATTCCTAGTAAATTTAGAAATGAGATTGGTGAAAAACTCTATCTCATGAAGGGATATGACGGATGTATTTCAATCTACAAAGAATCTGATTTCAATAATGCACTTTTAAAACTACAAAATCTTCAATTTGAAAGGGAGAAAGCCAGACTCCATCTTAGAGTCCTTCTTGAAACAGTAGTGGAATTAACACTAGATAAATCAGGAAGAATTCAAATTCCAACCAAGACACTTCAAAAGTATTGTATTGGTAAAGCTGTTAAAATCATTGGTTTGCTTGATCATTTCGAAATTTGGGATAGTGAATCATGGGAAAAATACCGTGATGAACATGAAAAAGATTTCGAAAAGGATGCGGAAGACTTATTAAAAGATGAAAAGTAACGAGCATAAGCCTGTATTACTTAATGAAGTGATTGATGGTTTAAACATTAAAAAAGATGGCATTTATGTAGATTTAACCTTAGGAAGAGCTGGACATAGTTCAGAAATATTAAAAAAACTCGGACCTAAAGGGATGTTGATTGGGCTTGATCAAGATGAGGAAGCAATAGAAGCAAGCCAAGAGAGATTATCTAAGATTTCTTCAAATTTCAAAATTGTAAAAACAAATTTTGAAAATATAAGAGAAGTATTAGATGAACTCAATATTAAAGAAATTGATGGTGCATTATTTGATTTAGGAGTAAGTTCACCTCAATTTGATGAAGATTATCGAGGATTTTCATATCGATATGATGCTCCATTAGATATGAGAATGGATCTCAATCGTTCTTTGACAGCTAAAGAGATTGTAAATACCTATTCTTTAAACGAATTAAATCGTGTATTTAAAGAATATGGTGAGGATCGATATTCTTATCAGATAGCTAAAAATATTGTTCGTAAACGAGAAAGTAAGCCTATTGAGACAACTTTGGAGCTTGTGGACATTATTAAAGCATCTAAACCTAAAAAAGAATTAGAGATTATCGGACATCCTGCAAAGCAAATATTCCAAGCATTAAGAATTGAAGTTAATGATGAACTTAATGTATTGAACAAAGCTTTAGAAGATGTGATTAAATCTTTGAAAATTGGCGGAAGAGTATGTGTCATATCTTTCCAATCATTAGAAGATAAGATAGTCAAAAATTTATATCGAAAATATTCTGTTATTGAAGGTAATAGAATTAACGATTATATAGATCCAAAAGATATTAAGACTCCTGATTATAAAGAAGTTAATAAGAAAGTAATTATAGCAGGGGAAGAAGAATTAGCTGATAACCATCGTGCAAAAAGCGCAAAATTAAGAATTTTAGAAAGACTAAAATAAGGAGAAATTTTATGAAAGACAAATTAGTTAGATATCATCACAAAGCTGGTTATTATATTTTTAAAAAAGTATGCATTGGTTGCTCAATTTTTGTTGTTTCATCAGTCTTAATTGCGTTGCCAATTAGTTTTGGTTTAAATATGGTTAAAGCCAATGAATCTGCAAAAATTGAAAAAGCAGATACTAATGTAAATGTAAACTATTTACATTTTTAAATTTATTTATTGAATGTTTTTGAACATTAAATAATATCCTCCTTTTAAAAAGACGGGAAACCGTCTTTTTATATTACTTTTTTATTACTGAATATCTACTAAATATCGCCTATTTTATGCATGTCAATTTGTAATATTTTTAATTGTAAATAAACCCGATTAATAATATAATTATTAATAGTTATGGAAAAAGAAATTGCAGCATTAGAGATAAGAAGTAAAACGATTACTCTTGTATTAGGAAATGTTCAGGATAACAAGGTGAACATTACCGATTGTGTCGTAAGACCACTCTCTGTCGCCTTAAAAGATGGCGAAGTTTTAGATAGTAGTAGTTTAACAAATGATATTAAAAACATGATGGTTATTGAAGATCATGAACATAATGTCAAAATCAATGTTAACGAAGTAGCCCTTGTTTTACCTCCATATGGCTTAGAGGTTTTTAATAGTCAAAAGCAGACAACAGTTGTTTCGCCAACATCAAAAATCGAGAAAATTGATATTTCTAACGATATTATGATGCTTAAAAAGGAAAAGATACCAAAGTCAAATTTATCGATTATTGATATTATTCCAAATTATTTTTTGATTGATGGTGACAAGAAATTTACGGAGCCACCAATTGGAGAAACAAGTAGTCAAATTCTTATTGATGCTAATATTTACGCATTAGAAACTAATTTAGTTCAAGACTTGATGGATGCTGTTGCTAGAGCTGGCGTTAAGATTCGTAGAAATGTTATTGCTCCTGTTGCTGCATCTCAATTATTTGCAAATTATAAATATTCGATTGTTACATACGTTTTAGTTGATAGTGGAAGAAAAACTACAAGTTTATCATTCATTGGAAACAATGTTGTTTATTCTTCAAAATTCTTCTCTCTTGGCTATGATGTTTTAGTTGATAGAGTTGCTGAAAGTTTTAATTTACTTAAAGCTGATGCTGAAGAATTGGTTAGTTTATATGGATATGACGATAGAAAATCAACTTTGGATCCTTCCATTTGCACTTCAACAATTAATGGGAAAGAAGTTAAATTCTATCAAGATGATTTAAATGCAATTGTTGTTAAATATTTCCAAGACTTTATTACACAATTCAACGATGTTTTAGCAGATATAACTTCGGAATATCGAGATATATTAACAAGTTTAAATTTAGTTTTCATCGGTGAAAACTTTAAGATTAATGGATTTAAGAATTATTTAAATAAATTTATTACAAACTTTACTTGTAATTTCCCTGTTTTACCAAATGTTGGTATTCAAGATTCAAGTATAGTAAATTGTGCTGGTGCAATCTTGCTCTCCTCAGTTTATAAAGGAACTTTGGAAGATGATATTAAAGGTCGTATCAATGAAATAACTCGTGAAAAAGAACATGATGTTTATAGTGAGACTAAGGATGAATTATAAGGAGGTTTTCTAAGATGAATGAAGATTTAGACAATTTTGAACCGGTTGCTAAAATAGCAGTAATTGGTGTTGGTGGCGCTGGTAATAACGCTGTCAATAGAATGATTGATGATAACATAGCTAATGTTTCATTTTATGTTGCAAATACCGATAAACAAGCATTATCACTTAGTAAAGCTCCAAATAGATTAATTCTTGGCGAAAACTTAACAAATGGTTTAGGTGCAGGTGGTGATCCTACAGTAGGTGCAAAAGCTGCCGAATCATCAATTGAAGAAATTAAACAAATTGTTGAAGGTTGCAACATGGTATTTATTGCTGCTGGTATGGGTGGTGGAACTGGAACAGGTGCTGCTCCTATTATTGCACGAGCTGCAAAAGATGCTGGTGCTTTAACAATTGGTATTGTTACTCGTCCATTCACATTTGAAGGAACTAAAAAGTTAGCTTTAAGTGTTGAAGGTCTTAATAATTTAAAAGCAAATTGTGATGCTTTAATTGTTGTAAGTAACGATAAACTTTTAATGGATGCCGGAAACTTACCTGTTGGTCAAGCTTTTAGCGAATCTGATAAAGTTTTAGCTCAATCAGTTCAAACAGTTACAGACTTAATTTTAACACCAGCTATTATTAATCTCGATTTTGCTGATGTTAGAAGAACATTAGAAGATTCAGGTATTGCTTTAATTGGTTTTGGTACTGGTGAAGGCGAAAATAGAAGTGAAGATGCTGCTTTAAATGCTCTCAATTGTCCATTAATTGAACAACAAATTAGAGGAGCTAGAAAAGCTATTTGTCACATCACATGTGGTCCTCAAGTTTCTTTATTTGAATGTCAAGAAACAGTTCAAAATATCATTGAACAAAGCGGTGGTAGAATCGATCTTAAATTTGGTATTGCAATAAATGATCAATTATCAGATCAAATTTACGTTTCTATTATTGCTGGTGATTTTGATACTGATATTGATTTCTCAAATGTTCAAAAACTTGATCCATCAACGCTTTTAAAGAAAGAAAAGAGTGTTGACAATACTCCATTATTTGATGAAGAAAGTCATGATGATGAGAATGTTGGAGTTAATCCATCACAAAGTTTTGAAGAAGTCAAAGATGAAATTCCTAGCGATGATCAAGATATTATTCCAAATTTCTTAAGTGGAAAATAATTGATTTAAACAAGTGAATTAAATATTATATTTAAAAGTAAAAGACAAGTTTTGTTTATAACTATTTTAGAGAGCGATTGTTGTGGTGAAAGATCAAATATAAGTAAACAAAATATCACTTTGAAAAGTTGTTAAAAAATAAATAAGTGATAGAAGGAATACCTTCTATAACTAAGGTGGTACCGCGTATATTACGTCCTTAGATTAATTTCTAAGGACGTTATTTTATTAAAAGGAGAGATGAATCATGGAACTTAAAGATAGTTTATTAATGGGTAAAAGTGGTTTTGAAATGAGAGGCAATCTAAACCAAAAAGAACCAGTGTTAGTAAAGAAATGGAAAGAAGATGATATTTATAACAAAATGCAAGAGGACAGAGATTTAGGAGAATATATTCTTCATGATGGTCCTCCATATGCAAATGGCGCAATGCATTGTGGACATATGTTAAATAGACTTTTAAAAGATTTTGTTGTTAGATATAAAAATATGCAAGGCTATAAAACACCATTTGTTTTAGGATGGGATACTCATGGTCTTCCAATTGAAAACCAAGTTACTAAAAATGGTGTTAATAGAAAAACTACTCCTCTTCCAGAATTTAGAGAGAAATGTAAAGAATATGCTTTAAAACAAGTTGAAAATCAAAAAACTAGTATTCAAAGACTTGGTGTTTTAGGCGATTATGATCATCCATATTTAACTCTTCAAAAAGAATATGAAGCCGATGAAATCCATTGTTTTGCACTCATGGCACTTAAAGGTTTAATCTATAAAGGATTAAAACCTGTCTATTGGTCACCTTCAAGTGAATCAGCCCTTGCTGAAGCAGAAATTGAATATCATGATGTTAAAGCTTATACCGTTTATGTAGCTTTTAGTGTTAAGGATTCAAAAGGTCTTGTTCCAGAAGATACTAAATTTATTATTTGGACAACAACTCCATGGACTCTTCCAGCAAATTTAGCAATTTGTGCGCATCCAGATTTTGAATATGGATTATATGAAACAAATTTAGGAAAATTTGTTTTCTTAACGACATTAAAGGATAAAATTGTTGAACATATTGGTTTTACAAAATGCGATTTAGTCAAGACTTTTAAAGGAAAGGAACTTGATGGAATTGTTTGTAAACATCCTTTCTATGATAGAGATAGTTTAGTTATTAATGGCGATTATGTTACTGATAGTGATGGTACTGGTTTAGTTCATATTGCTCCAGGACATGGTGAAGATGACTATAATGTTTGCTTAAAATATGGAATTAAACCATATTGCCCAGTAGATGAGCATGGAAAAATGATGGAAGAATGCGGTCCTAGACTTGCAGGTCTTTTCTATGAAGATGCAAATGCCGTTGTTTTAGATATATTAAAAGAAAATAATGTTTTACTTAAAGAGGAAGATATTGTTCATAGTTATCCTCATGATTGGCGTACCCATAAACCAGTTATTTTTAGAGCTACTCCACAATGGTTCTGTTCAATTGATCCAATTAGACAAAAGTTATTAGATGAAATTGATAGAGTTCATTGGACACCTGATTGGGGTTGTCAAAGAATGAAGAATATGATTAAAGATCGTAATGATTGGTGTATTTCAAGACAAAGAGCTTGGGGTGTACCTCTTCCTATTATATATTGCGAAGATGGAACTCCAATTATTGAAAAAGAAGTCTTTGATCATATTGAATCTATTATTAGAAAAGAAGGCAGTAATGCATGGTATCTCAAGAGTGAACTTGAATTATTGCCAGAAGGATATAAAAACGAACACTCACCAAATGGTGTCTTTAAAAAAGAAAAAGATATTATGGATGTTTGGTTTGATAGTGGATCAAGTTTTGCTGGTGTCTTAAAAGAAAGAGGACAAAAATATCCAAGTGATCTTTATCTTGAAGGTAGCGATCAATATCGTGGATGGTTCAATTCATCGCTTATTATTTCTGTTGCTTGTTACGATAAAGCCCCATATGAAAATGTTGTCTCTCATGGCTATGTATTAGATGAACATTGGGAGAAAATGTCAAAATCAGCAGGTAATGGAATCGATCCAATTAAGATCGCAAATGTTTTTGGTGCAGATATTTTAAGACTTTGGGTAGCAACAACTGATTACCAACAAGATGTAAGAATTAGTGAAAATTTAGTAAAACAAAACGTTGAAGGTTATAGAAAAATTAGAAATACATTTAAATTCATGCTTTCTAATTTAATTGATGGAGCTGATGAACATTTTAAAGAAAAAGATAAGATTTCTTATGAAAAATTATCTCTAGTTGATAAATATATTGTCCAAAGATTACATGAAATGACTAATAATTTTATCGATAACTTCGATAAATTTAGTTTCAATGGTGCAATGAATGGATTATTTAAATTTGTTAGCGATGATTTATCATCGTTCTATTTAGATATTACAAAAGATTCTTTATATTGTGATGGGAAAGATAGTTTAAGAAGAAAACAAATCCAAACTGTCTTTGCAGAATGTGTTAGTACTTTAATGAGATTATTAAATCCAATTCTTCCATTTACCATGGATGAAGTTAACCAAAACTTCTCATTAAAGACAAAGGAAAATGTTCAATTATATAGATATCCTGAAAAATCAAATGATCTAGATGTTGAATTAATCCAATCATTCCAAAAGAATGTTATTGCCTTAAGAAATGATGTTTTAAAAGCAATCGAAGAAAAAAGAAATGAAAACGTTATCCATTCATCTCAAGAAGCAATAGTTGAAATTGAGTTTACCAAGGATGAACTTAAGAAGTTCATGAATGAATTAGATATGAACACACTAAAGGAATCCTTCATTGTAAGCGATGTTAAATTTGTTGACAATTTAAGTGAAGGCTATAATGGTGAAGTAGCTAAAGTATTAGTTAAACATCATGATGGAATTAAATGTGATAGATGTTGGAATTACTTTGATGAAAGTGAAATTGAAGAAATTGAAGGAGCTCATGTATGCAAGAGATGCCAACAAGTACTCAAGAAGTAAAAGAAGAAAACAAATTTCAAACTTCAAAAGCTAAAGGATTCATGAAATGGTTCTTTGAATCTTTTATTTGGCTTGCAGTTATTCTTTTTGCGCTTGATATAATTACAAAATTTGTTGCTTATTATAATTTGCCAGTTGGTAGTTCAGTTAAAGTTAGTGGCTTTGAATGGTTATTTCAATTTACTTTGACCTTTAATACTGGGGCCGCGTGGGGTGCTGGCGGAGACAAATTGGTAACGAGAATTATTCTTTGCTTTATTAGTTATGCAGCAGCTGCATTTATTATCTATTATTATGTTAAACATAGAAAAACATTAAATAAATTTGTTAAGGCAATTTTAATGATTGTATTAGCTGGAGATATGGGTAATTTAATTGATAGAACATTTTCTTTTATGCCTTTAAATACCATTTATTCAAAAGGCGTAGTTGACTTTATTGATATTACTCCATTAATCAAAGGATTTGGAATTTTTAATTTTGCTGATAGTTGTCTTTGTGTTGGTATAGCAATGCTTCTTGTGTACGAAATTGTTTTAATGTTTAAAGATAAAGACAAAAAAGAAGACGAGAAAAAGGAAGAAAATAAATAATGATTAAAACCTATAAGGTTGAACCAGAACATCATGATTTAAGAATTGATAGGTATCTAGCACTAATAGAACCAAAGTTTTCGCGTATGCATTTTAATAATCTTATTAAAGATGGTAATGTGACCGTAAATGAAAAAGTAATCTCGCCATCATATAAAATTAAATCCATGGATGAAATTGTTGTTAATTTTGTCGAGGAAGAATTTAATCCTGATGAAATCAAGCCTTATAAATTTGATTTGGATATTATTTATGAAGATGATGATGTAATTGTCATTAATAAACCTAAGGGTTTAGTTGTTCATCCAGGTGATGGTCATCATGATGATACATTAGTTAATGCATTAGTTTATGCTAATAAAGAATTATCAAATGTTAATGGTTTAGAAAGAGTTGGAATAGTCCATAGAATTGATAAAGATACTAGTGGATTACTCTTAGTTTGCAAGAATAATTATGCACATATGTTTATTGCAGAACAATTGCAAAATCATTCAATGCATCGCGAATATTATGCTTTAGTGATGGGAAGAATCGAAGAAGATAATGGAAAAATTAATGCTCCAATTGCTAGAGATAAAACAAATAGAATGAAAATGTGCGTTGATCCAATTAATGGAAGAAGTGCTGTAACACATTTCACAGTAGTTCAACGTTATGAAAAATACACTTTAATTGATTGTAAACTTGAAACTGGTAGAACTCATCAAATCAGAGTTCATATGGAATATATTAAGCATCCTGTTGTTGGCGATCCATTGTATGGTAAGAATAATTGCGGAATATATAATAATGGTCAATTACTCCATGCTTATAAATTAACTTTTGTTCATCCAACCACAAAAAAAGAGATGACTTTTGAAGCACCTCTTCCTGATTATTTTAAAGAAGTATTATCAATTATTAAATAAATCAATTCTTGTGATTTCTTCGTAGTTTTTAAAGTTTTGTTTACAGAACTTTGAGAAATTTTCTAATCCATATTTTTCAATATATTTCCTAGAAAATTCATTAACGTTTTCTCCTGCGCCAAATGGAATTTTCATGCCGATTTTTTTCGACATAAAGTCCATTTCTTGTAAGAAATAATAACGAGCTATGCAACTAGCTAAAGCGACGCTAGGGAAATAAGATTCACCTTTTTCTTTAAATACTAAGCCATCTTCAATATGTTCTATGCCTTTTAAATGTTCGAAATAATTCTCTTTTGGAGTAAATTGGTCAATATATAAATTTGTTACGTATGGAAAGCGGTTGTGCAATCTAGATAAGACATGGTTATGTAAAATACATTTAATTTTAACCATATTAAAACCACTCTTTGTTGCATTATTATATCTTTCATTACTTAATATTTTATATTCAAAATAGACTTTCTTAAGAAGTAGTGGAACTACTTGTAAGATTTTTTGATCAGTGAATTTTTTACTATCTTTAATATTGTATTCATCAATTAATTTCATTGTTTCATGGTCGCAATATGCTGCACAAACAACGATTGGTCCAAGAAAATCCCCAGTTCCAACTTCATCACTTCCAATTTGCTGATCGACATCAATATAAAAAGGAGATTCTTTTTGAATTTTTTCTTTCTTTGCAACAAATTGAGATTCGTTAGCGTATTTTTTTGCAATCTCAAGAGCATTATCACCTTGAATTGTAACTTTAAAATCAACTTTTTTCTTGTTTAAGAAAGCTGTAATAATGTTATTATCTGTTTTAATAACAAACAAAATATATCCAATATCTCTTTGGACTATATAATTTTTGTAATCTTCTTCGATTTGGTGAAGAGTTTTATCATTTATTTTTATCGTAATCATTGCCAATATTATATCATTAAATCGAGATTTATGCTAATATTGATTCATGAATTCGGTTAGACAAATTTTAGAAATAGATAAGGTTTTAGAAAAGATTTATAGATATATAAAAACACCAAGAGGAAGGTCAATTTTAGAAAATCTTGATGTTTATGATGATAAAGATAGATGTAAAGAAGAACTCGCTAAATTAAGCGAGATTATTTCGATTATTAATAAATTTAATGATTTACCAATTAATAATCATATTAATATAGAAGATGAAATTAAAAATGCTAAAAAAGGTAGCATTTTAGACGAAAGAAAATTAAATGATGTTAAAGATGTTATTCTTTCTACTAAAGAAATTATCAAGTTTTATAACAAAATTGTTGATAAACCTACGTTATTATCGAATGATTTTGCAAAGTTGAAATTTGACGAGTCTTTATATACAAAAATAAATAATGTAATTACAGTTGACAATACAGTTTCTGATAATGCATCACCTAAATTAAGCAAAATTAGAAAAGATTTGTATAGAAGTGAAAGAGATCTTAAAACAACAATCAATAAATTATTAATTAAGAATAAGGATTTATTATCAGGTGATAATTATGTTTTGCGTGATGGTGTATTTGTTTTGCCTGTAAATTCATCATTTAAAGCTAGTGTAAGTGGTCTTGTACTTGATATTAGTGATAGTGGGCAGACAACATTTATTGAACCTTTAGAAATTGTAAGTCTTGAAAATAATAGGCATGTATTGGAAATTCAAGAAAAAGAAGAAGTTAATCGCATTTTAAAAGAATTAACAAATTTGGTTATCAAGGATGAAAATATACTTATCACTAATGATAAAATAATTGGCTATCTTGATTTTTTAAGCTCTAAAGCTCATTTTTGCAAAGAAATTAGTGGTGTTGTTCCAATTCTTTTTGATAAACAAGAAGTTAAACTATATGTTGCAAGACATCCTTTACTAGATGCAAATAACGTTGTTGCAAATGATTTTGTTTTTGGTGGCGATAAAACTATGATGCTAATTAGTGGTCCTAATGCTGGCGGTAAAACCATCGCCTTAAAGACAGTCGCAATTTTATCTTACATGACTAAGATGGGTTTACCAATTTCGGCTGGCGAAAATAGTGGTGTTGGATTCTTTAGAAAAATTTATGTTGATATTGGTGATAGTCAATCCATCGAAAATAACCTCTCAACATTTAGTGCACATATTTCGATATTATCAGTATTATTAAAGTATATATCTAGTAAAGATTTAGTAATTATCGATGAACTTGGTAATGGAACAGATCCAAAAGAGGGCGAAGCTTTAAGTATGGCTGTTGCAAAATTCTTGCTTGATAGAAAATGTTTAACAATGATTACATCGCATTATAATTTACTTAAACAATTTGGTTTAACAAATCCAAATGTTACAAGTGTATCATTCATTTTTAATGAAGAAAAAATAGAACCAACTTTTAGAATTATTTACGATGTTACTGGCAAAAGCTATGGCTTTAAAATTGCTAGAAAATATGGGTTAAACGATGCCGTTGTTAGTGATGCTGAAAAGATTTATGAACAAAATTATATTGATGACAACGATAGAAAATTGCAAATTTTAGAAGATAAAGAACGATATATTCATGAGAAAAACGAACAATTGAACAAAAGAAAAAGAGAATTGGATCAATTGAATTCTGAATTAATCAAGAAAAATGATGCTTTAAAACTTAAAGAAGAGAAATTAAAAGAAAAGAAGATTGATGATTTTGATGAATATATGAATTCTAAAATAGATGAGATTGATGATATCGTCGAAGAATTTAAAACATCAAATAAAACAAAAAGCAAAGAATATATCGATAGAATTAATTCTTTAAGTTTAACTAAAAAAGTTGATGAAAAACTTAATGTTGGAGATTATGTAAGAATTAAATCTTTAGATATGGAAGGAAAAATTACTAGATTAGATGGTAAAAGACTCACTGTTGTTACACATGATGGATTGAGTTTAAACACAGATAAAGATAAGTGTGAAAAAATCGCAACTCCAGTTACTTATAAACCAAAAGTTGGTAATATTGACCAAAATATTTTGGGAAAGAAAACGATCCCATTATCCATTAACTTAATTGGATACCATATTGATGAAGGTCTTAGTGCTCTTGATAAATATTTAAGTGATTGTTATGCAAGGGGATATAAGAATGTAAAAATTATTCATGGTTATGGTAGTGGACAATTAAGACAAGCTATTCATACACACCTGAAAAAATTTGATATAGTCAAATCTTTTAGACTTGGAGATGAAACTGATGGTGGTGCAGGTGCTACCACAATTGTTACATTAAAATGAACGAAAAATTATTAAATGAAATAAATCTTTTACCTACAAAACCTGGTTGTTATTTAATGCATGATATTGATGACAATATTATTTATATTGGAAAAGCTAAAAATCTAAAGAATAGAGTTTCTCAATATTTTAATAGACCACATACAGGTAAAACAGCAGCAATGGTTTCGCATGTTGATCATTTTGAAATAATAATAACTAGAACCGAAAAAGAAGCATTTATTCTAGAGATGAATTTAATTCAAAAGCATCTACCTAGGTATAATATTTTGCTTAAAGATGATAAACATTATCCATATATTGCAATACATAAAGTTCAAGATCCATATATTTCAATTGCAAGAAATATTAATGATAAAAAGTGTGATTATTTCGGGCCTTTTCCAGAATCTTCAAATGCATATGAAATGATAAATATCCTTAATAAATTTTTTCCATTAAGAAAATGTCATCATGTTCCTAATTCCCCATGTCTTTATTATCATTTAGGACAATGTTTGGCTCCTTGTATTAATGAAATTTCTAAAGAAAAATATTCAAATATTATTGATGCGATTAAGCAATTCTTGAAAGGCAATAATAAGGATATTGTTGCTGAAGTAAAAAATAAAATTAAGAAAAGTAGTGATGAGCTAGATTTTGAAACTGCCGAAGAATATAAGAAGATTTTAGATAGTCTAAATCATATTAATGATCGACAAGACGTAGAATTAATTAATAATGATGACATCGATATTTTTGGGTATTTTATTCGTGAAGGCTATGTGTCCCTTGCTATTTTAATTATTAGAAAAGGCATTTTAATTGCTAAGAAGAATTATGTTTACGAATTAATTGGTGAAATTGATGATTTTTTAACAAATGTTATCTATCAATATTATCAACATAATTTAATTCCTAAAGAAATTGTTGTAGGTAATTCTCAAATTAAAGAATCTCTTGATTTAATCTTTGAAAATAAAGTTTCTGCTCCTACTAAGGGAAAATGTTTTGATTTAATTAATGTAGCCCAAGTAAATGCAAAAGAAGGACTTGATGAGCATTTTATGAGTGCTAGACTTGAAGATGATAAACTTAAAATTTTAGAAGAATTAGGAACATTATTAAAAATAAAAACGCCTTATAGAATTGAATTATTTGATAATTCTCATTTACAGGGCACGAATGCAATAGGCGCGATGGTGTGCTTTATAAATGGTGAACCTAATAAAAAAATGTATAGAAAATTTAATATAGAATCAGAGAATAAAAAAGATGATCTTTCAAGCATGAAAGAAGTTTTAACAAGAAGATATTCAAGACTAAAAGAAGAAAATCAAAGTTTTCCTGATTTAATTTTGCTCGATGGTGGAATAGAACAAATTGAAGTTGCAAAAGAAGTAATGTCAAAATTAGATTTAAAAATTAATTTAGCAGGCTTAGCAAAAAGTGAAAAACATAGGACCAATTCGCTTATAAGTAGTGAAGGTGAAGTAATTGATTTAAGCAATAACAAACCATTATTTTTCATGTTAACAAGAATGCAAGATGAAGTGCATAGGTATGCAATTTCTACACATATAAACAAAAGAAATAAATCGATGTTTGCGAGTATTTTTGATAATATTCCAGGACTTGGCGATAAAAGAATTGAATCTCTAGTGAAAATATATCCTACTATGAGTGATTTAAAAAATGCTAGTTTAATTGAATTAGAGCAAATTATTCCTAAAGAATCGGCAAAGACATTATATAATAAATTAAGAGGGAACAAAGATGAGTAAAAAGATTAAAGATCTATTTATTGATGGAATGTATGAAACCATTATTAACCAAAAAATTAACTATAAGGATGGGGAAGATGTTCTCTATTACATTTTAAGTTTAGAAGCTATTCATAAATATGAAGATGCTTTGGATATGTATTATAAATATAGAAAAATAGTAGAAAATTGGGATTTAATTAGTAGTTCTAAAGCTCTATTATATCTTTTAGTTTATTTTAAAAAGTTCGAGTTAATTAATGATGAAATTGAACATTTCAAAGGATTGCCTTACATCAATCAAGAAACCGAAGAATATTTAAATACGATGAACGAATATGTTAATCAAGTGACTGAATATTTCAATCAAAGTGAACCAAATAAAGAAGCCAATATTAGTATGATTAAATCCATGCTTTATAGTAGTAGCAAAGAGGGAAAATTAGAGGCAATTAAGCTTATACTAGATCTTGCTTCACAAGGTATTCGTTGCGATGAAATCGTTCTTGATTATTTAAATAGCATGGCTGAATTTGATTCGGTCTATTCGATACTTTTAGAATATGCAATGTGTGGCGGAATAACAAAAAGAGTCACATTCAAAAAGGATGGAAAATATTATTCTATAATTCCGTGTGAATACTCATCATATATAAAAACGATGGAAAACATTATTTCTGAGGAATTGAAATATATGAGTAGAACAATGAAAAACATAAGTGTTTACAACTATATTTCCATTTTATTTAGACCAGCATTCATTTATTTGCTGCCTGAAAAGATTAGTAAAGAAGAATTGTTCTGCTTACTTGCTGCAATTGTTGAGGAATCATGCGGTATTTTTGGTGTCGATCCAAAGCAAGATAATTACTATCAAGAACTGAAATTTAATCAAAAAAATTTAAATAAATATAGAGCAATTGTTAAGACGGTAGAAAATGAGTTTTAATGGTTAAAATAGCCGTGTTTTATTGTTGTATTAGATTTTAATCTAATATATAATTTTACACGTACGCAAAAAAGCATAAGGAGAAGTTATTAAAATGGCTACAAAATTAATTGATAAAGGAAATGGTGTTTATGAAGTTACAACTTCAGTCAGTGGAAAAGATTGGAGTAACGCTCAAGATAAAGCCGTTAAAAAATTAGCTGAAAATGTTCAAGTTAAAGGTTTTAGAAAAGGTAAAGCACCTTTAAACCTTGCTAAAGAAAGAATGACTGCAGGCCAAGTTTTTGAAGAAGCAATGAATGTCGCTCTTCCAAAAATGTTTAGTGATGTTGTTTCAGAACACAAATTAAAAGTTTTTTATAGACCAGATGTTAGACCTACAAAAGTAAGTCCAAGTGAACTTGAAGTTGTTTTTACAATCGTTACTTATCCAGAAGTTGAACTCGGAAAATATAAAGGAATTGATATTCCTCTTGAAAAAGCTAGCGTTAGCGAAAGCGAAGTTAAAGTTGGACTTGATCATTTAAGAGAAGAAAATGCTGAATGGGTCTTAAAAAATGATGAACCAGCTGCAAAAGGTGATACAGTTGTTTTAGATTTTAAAGGTTATGTTGATGGTAAAGAATTTGATGGTGGAAGTGCCGATAACTACTCATTAGTTTTGGGCAGTGGCTCATTTATTCCTGGTTTTGAAGATCAATTAGTCGGTGCAAAACCAGAATCAAAAGTTGATGTTAACGTTACTTTCCCAGAAAAATATGTTAAAGAATTAGCAGGTAAGAAGGCTAAATTTGTTTGTAAAGTTCATGAAATTAAGACAAAGAAATTCCCAGAAGTTAATGATGAATTTGCAAAAGGTTTAAATCTTCCAGGAGTTACTGATCTTAAGACCTTAAAAGAACATGTTAAAGCTGATTTATTACATTCAAAAGAAAATCAAGCTAAAGATAAACAATTCAACGATATCTTAAAAGCAATTGTTGATAATGCAAAAGTTACTATTGCTCCACAAGTTGTTGCTAGTGAAACCGAAGCCGTTAAGAACGATATGGTCAATCAAATTACTCAAAATGGCTTAAGTTATGAACAATACAAAGAAATTACAGGCATGAATGATGCTCAACTTGATGAACAATTCAAGACTCAAGCAGTTTCAAGATTAACCCAATATTTAGTTTTAAATAAGATTGGTGAAGTCGAAAAATTAGTTGTTGCTCAAAATGAACTTGATGATTACTATGCAAATCTTGCAAATATGTATGGCATGAAAGTTGAAGAAGTTAAGAAAGCTTTAGGTGCCAATGAAGAAAGAATTAAACAACAATTAATTCAAGGCAAGATTGAAAGATTCATTATTGCTAACAACACAAAAGAAGAAGTTAAGAAAGCTCCAGCTAAAAAGGCTGAAAGTTCTGAGAAAAAAGAACCAGCAGCTAAGAAAGCTCCAGCAAAGAAAACAACAACAAAAAAAGCAGCTAAATAGTAATTATTTAGTTGCAAAGGAGGTAAATTACAAATGAAGTTTGATATAAATACCCCTTTTAATCTACCTGTTCTTGTCGTTAAAGAATTAGTCATATTTCCTGGCGATGAAGAAAATATTTATGTAGAAAGAGAAACTTCTCTTAATGCAGTTTCTGCATCAAGAGCAACATACAACGATTATATTGCCGTTGTCGCTCAAAAAAATGTGAATGATGATGACATATTTAGTTTAGATAAAGTGTACCATATTGGTACTCTTTGTCGTGTTGATAAAGTCAGTGCATCCCAAAATGGTTTAAAAGTTAAAGTCTCTTCAATAGAAAGAATTGAATTAGACAATATTTTTGTTGATAACAATACAATTTATGGTGATGGAAAACTTTATCCAGATGTACCTGGCGATCAAAAAGAAGAAGAAATTATCGTTAAAAATCTTTTTAGCGAACTTCAAAATATTCAAGAAAAGCCTGCAATTGTTGTTAAAGGTGATTTGAATTCTATTTTTGCAAAACTTAATAGAGGAATTAATGCTAAAGATATTTCTTATCTTTTAAGTGTTGCATTACCTGCCTCACTTGAAGATAAACAAGAATTACTTGAAGCCAGCAATACCAATATTCGTTTAACTAAATTAATTTCAGTTTGTAAAGGTGTTGCTAAAGATGCTGAACTTGAAGAAAAACTTCAAAATGATGTTAGGAATAGTGCTGAAAAGAATCAAAAAGAATACTTTTTAAGAGAAAAACTTAAAGCTATTAAAAAAGAACTTGGCGAAGGCGGTGGAGATAATGATCCAGATAGCATTGTCGAGAAGGTAGAAAAAGGAAATTATCCTGAAAATGTAAAAACTAAAGTCAAAGATGAAATGAAGAAGTATGATATGCTTCCTCAAGGTTCTTTAGAATCTAGTTTAATTAGAACATATATTGATTTACTTTTAAGTTTACCTTGGTCAAATTCAACCAAAGATAACGATAACTTAAAGGAAGTCGAAAAGATTTTAAATGAAGACCATTATGGGCTTGAAAAACCAAAGAAGAGAGTTCTTGAATATTTAGCAGTTAAAGAAATGACTGGAAATTTAAAGGCTCCTATCTTATGTTTTTATGGACCTCCAGGAACTGGTAAAACAAGTTTAGCAAAATCAATTGCTAGAAGTTTGAATAGAACTTTTGTTAAGGCTAGTTTAGGTGGAGTTAGTGATGAAGCTGAAATTAGAGGTTTTAAGAGAACATATGTTGGTAGTGCACCAGGTAGAATTATTCAAGGATTAAAAAGAGCAAAAACTAACAATCCAGTATTTTTGCTTGATGAAATCGATAAGCTTGATAAATCATACCATGGAAATCCAGCAAGTGCTCTTTTAGAAGTTTTAGATCCAGAACAAAATAAAGAATTCCAAGATAATTTTATTGAGGAACCATTTGATTTATCAAATGTACTCTTTATTTGTACTGCAAACTATCTCGAAAATATTCCAGCTCCATTATTAGATCGTTTAGAATTAATTGAATTAAATAGTTATACTGCAATTGAAAAATTAAATATTGCAAAAGAACATTTAGTTGCAAAAGCAATTAAAAATAATGGATTAAATGAAAATCAAATCAAATTCTCTGATGCTTCAATTGATTTTATGATTGAAAGATATACTAGAGAAGCTGGTGTTCGTGAACTTGAAAGATTACTTAATTCTATTTGCCGTAAAGTTTGCGTTGATATTATAAATAAAAAGTTCGATTCAATCGAAATTAAACCACATGATGTTAAGGTTTATTTAGGAATTGAAAAATATGATAGCACTCGTAAAGAAAAGGGATCACAAGTTGGTGTTGTTACCGGACTTGCATATACTGAATATGGCGGAGATATTCTCCCAATTGAAGTTACAAGCTTCCCAGGCAAAGGCAATTTAGTTCTTACTGGAAAATTAGGTGATGTTATGAAAGAATCAGCTTCAATTGCCTTAGATTACGTTAGAAGTAATGCTAAAAAATATGGCATTGATTCAGAAATTTTCGATAAAAATGATATTCATATTCATGTACCAGAAGGTGCTGTTCCAAAAGATGGACCTTCAGCTGGTGTCGCAATGACTCTTGCAATAATTTCTTGTTTGACTAATCATCCAGTTAGTGGTGACTTTGCTTTAACTGGTGAAGTTACTTTAAGAGGTAATGCTCTTCCTATTGGTGGTTTAAGAGAAAAATCTCTTGCTGCGTTAAGAAGTGGAATTAAAGAAATTATTATTCCAATTAAAAATAAAAATGATGCAGGGGAACTTCCAAAAGAGGTTAGAGATAATCTTAAGATTGAGTTCATGACATGCGTTGATGATGCGTATAAAATCATATTTGGAACTAAATAATCATGGGTGAATACTATTTTAATAAAGCAACATTTATAAAATCATGCGATGGAGTAGAATCACTTCCTGAAAAAAGACTACAGGAAGTGATTTTTGTAGGAAAAAGTAATGTTGGTAAATCAAGTTTATTAAATGCTTTGGTTAATCAAAAAAGACTTGCTTTTACTTCTTCAAATCCTGGCCATACTCGTCTATTAAATTATTATTTGATAGAGGATTCTTTTTATTTTGTTGATTGTCCTGGATATGGTTTTAGTCAAAAGAAAAATATCGATTATAAATTTTATGGCGATATGATCGAAGGTTATTTTAAAGATAATAAATATTTAAAGCTTGTTGTCTTTTTATTAGACAGTAGGCATGTTCCAACAGATGATGATTTAGATTTTTATGAATTCATTAAATCTACTGGTTACTATTTTGTAATTTGTATGACAAAATGCGATAAATTAAATCAAAGTGGCAAAGCAAAAATTATCAAAAATGTTAAAGAAAAATTTGGTGATGATGTTAATCAATCAATATTAATGGTTAGCATTAATGATAAAAAGAGTCTTGTTGGACTCAAAAATAAAATTGTAAGTAAGTTAAATTAGAGGAGAAAAATTATGGCACTAGAAACTCGTTATGATTTTAAAAAAGTTGAAGAAGGTAAATACGAAACCTGGAAAAATAAAGGTTATTTTACAGCTGGAGATAAATCAAAAGCTAAATTTTCAATGGTTATTCCTCCTCCAAATGTTACTGGCAAATTACATATTGGTCATACTTTAGATACAACAATTCAAGACATTACTTGCAGATATAAAAAAGCTAAAGGTTTTGATGTTTTATATCTTCCTGGCTGTGATCATGCTGGAATTGCAACTCAAGCTAAAGTTGATAAAAGACTACAAGAGATGGGAACTTCTCGTTTTGAAATTGGTAGAGAAGAATTTATGAAGCAAGCTTTTGCTTGGAAAGATGAATATAGTGCCATTATTCATTCTCAATGGGCAAAAACAGGATTAATGCTTGATTATTCAAGAGAAAGATTCACTTTAGATGAAGGTTTTTCAAATGCTGTTTATGAAGTTTTTAAGAAACTTTATGAAGAAGGTTTAATCTATCGTGGTGAACGTATTGTTAACTGGGATCCAAAGATGAAAACAGCTTTGAGTAATATTGAAGTTATATATAAAGAAGATAAAGGATATTTCTATTACTTTAAATATAGATTAGTTGATAATCCAAACGAATTTTTAACAATTGCAACTACAAGACCTGAAACAATGTTTGGTGATACTTGTATTTGCGTTAATCCAAAAGACAAACGTTATACAAAATATGTTGGTAAATTAGTCGTTAATCCAGCAAATAACGAACAAATCCCAGTTATTGCTGATGATTATGTCGATATAAAGTTTGGAACTGGTGCAATGAAATGCACACCTGCTCATGATCCAAATGATTGGAATATTGGCAAAAAATATAACTTAGCACATCCAATCATCATGAATGTTGATGGAACTATGGCAGAAAATACTGGAAAATATGCTGGAATGGATAGATACGAATGTCGTGAACTCCTTGTTAAAAATATTAAGGAACATGATGATCTTGTAAAAATCGAAGAGATGGTTCACCAAGTAGGACACTCTGAAAGAAGTGGTGAAGTAGTTGAACCAATTCTTTCCAAACAATGGTTTGTTAAAATGAAGCCATTAGCAGATGCAGTTTTAAAACAACAAAAATCAAAAAATAGACTTAATTTTTATCCAAAAAGATTCGAAAAAGTTTTAGATAGGTGGATGGAAAATTGTGATGACTGGTGTATATCTCGTCAATTATGGTGGGGTCATAGAATACCAGTTTTCTACAATAAAACTACTGGAAATATACTAGTTAGCAATAAAGCGCCTGAAGATGCTGAAAATTGGTATCAAGATGAAGATGTTTTAGATACATGGTTTTCAAGTGCTCTTTGGCCATTTGGAACAATGGGCTGGCCAGAGAATACAGATGATTTAAAACGATATTATCCAACCGATTGTATGGTTACTGGATATGATATTATTTTCTTCTGGGCTGCAAGAATGTATTTCCAAGGATTGCATTTTACAAAAGAAATACCATTCAAAGATATTGTCATTCATGGTCTTGTTAGAGATTCACAAGGTAGAAAAATGTCAAAATCTTTAGGAAATGGTATTGATCCATTCGATATTATTGATAAATATGGCGTTGATAGCTTACGTTATTTTTTAGCGACGACTGCAGCACCAGGACAAGATATGAGATTTAGTGAAGAAAAAGTTAATTCTTGTCAAAATTATTTAAATAAGATTTGGAATAGTGCACGTTATATTTTAATGAATATTCCAGAAGGCTTTGATTCAAGTAAGGTTGATACTAAAAAGTTAGGTACAATCGATAAATTTATCCTTTCAAAACTTGAAAGAACTATTCAAAAAATCACTAAATCAATGGATACTTATGAATATGGAATTGCATCAAGTTTACTTTATGATTTTGTTTATGATGATTTCTGTTCATTCTATATTGAAATGTCAAAAGTTAGTTTAAAGGATGACAATTACTATAAAGATGGCGTTTATTTCACACTTTTAAAAGTCTTAAAAGCTGTTGTAATGATGATTTATCCATTCTCACCATTTATTACTGAAGAAATTTATCAAAATTTACCAGACAAAAAAGAATCTATTATGCTTGAATCATATCCAGAATATGAGAAAAAGTATGTTAATAAAGTTTCTGAAGATAAAGGCGAACTTTTAAAAGAAATTATTGATCAAATTAGAGTTTATAAAGTTAATAATAAATTAGCTCCAAATGCAAAAATTGATCTTAAAGTAAAAACGACTGAAAACATCGATGATTTAGTTGAATATATCAAACGTTTTGCATTTGCAAATAGTTTTGATTTTGTAAATCAAGATGTTGAAGATTCAACAAGTATTGTTTTATCTAAATTAACAATTTACGTTTTGGATAATTCAAATAAAGAAGAATTAAAAGAAAACTTAAATAAAGAGTTAACTAGATTACAAAGCGAAATTAAACGTAGTGAAGGAATGCTTTCAAATAAGAATTTCTTAGATAAAGCTCCTAAAGAAAAAATTGAAAACGAAAAGGCAAAATACCAAACATATTTGACACAGTTAAAAGAAATTGAAGAAAAATTGAAAAAAATCTAAAAATTTTTTGAATTCCCCCCCTATTAATAGTGAAGGGAGGAAAAGTATGAACAAAGTGTCTTTAACTGAAACCGAACTTAATGAAATAAAAGTCGGTGAAGCAATTACCTTAACTGCAGTTTTAGCGGTCATGGCAATTTCCATTTTAGCTGTCGTAGTTTATAGACTTTTTACATCTAAAAGTTCAACGATTAAGATGCCGGGTGGATGGCAATTTACTTGGAAATAATCGAAATAAATTCAGTTTACTAGTTTAAAGTTTATTATCTTAACTTTTTGTGTGTTCTTGTTTGACAGAGCAGTTAATTTTATGTATAATTCTTGCGTTGTAACTCTATTTAGCTACAACCGCATAAAAAAGGTACCTAAAAGAATCTAGAATTCTTACCTCAATAGCGAGTAATTTTTTAAAGAGGAGGATGCATATAAATGTACGCAATAATTTTAACTGGCGGAAAACAAGTCAAAGTTGAAGTTGGCCAAAAGATTTATGTTGAAAAACTTGATGTCGAAGTTGGCTCAAAATATACTTTTGATAAAGTTTTATTAATTGGTGATAAATCAGTTAAAGCTGGCGATCCTTACATTAAAGGTGCTAGCGTCGTTGCAAAAGTTGAAAAACAAGGCTTAAGCAAGAAAATTAAAGTTTTCAAGTATAAGGCAAAATCAAATTACCACAGAACTATTGGTCATAGACAACCATATACTTGCTTAACTATTGAATCTATCAATTTATAATGATTAAGGTTAATTATCATAAAGAAGATGGATATGTTAAGAATTTAACAATTCTAGGGCATGCAGATTATAGCAAAAGCAATGAATTAGACTTAGTTTGCGCTTGCGTTTCAAGCATTGTCATTGGTGGATTAAATGCTATCAATGATGAAAAAAACTACATCATGTCAGTATTTCCTGGTGATGTTAAACTTGAAGTCAAGTTAGCAAATGAACATGATAATATTGTTATTGAAACTATAATAATGCAACTTAAAACTCTAGAATCAAAGTATTCTAAAAACATTAATGTTAAAGAAAAATAAAGGAGAGGCTGGTATAACTATGAAATTTAGATTTGAACTTAATATTCAACTCTTTGCATCTCATAAGGGTGTTGGAAGTACTAAAAACGGCAGAGATAGTGCTGGTCGTAGATTAGGATCCAAACTCGGCGATGGTCAAGTTTGCAAAGCAGGTGCTATTATTTATAGACAACGTGGTACTCGTGTTTATCCTGGTGTAAATACTAAAAAAGGTAGTGATGATACAATCTTTGCTACTAAAGCCGGATATGTCAAATTCGAAAGAGTTGGCAAAAACAAGAAGAGAGTTAGCGTTTACGAAATTAGAAAATAAATAAGAATCCACCTGTTTTGGGTGGTTTTCTTTTAAAGAAACAATAGGTAATTTATGAATTTATTTGTTGATCGTGCAATTATTGAATTAAGAAGTGGAAAAGGTGGCGATGGAGCTATTGCTTTTATCCATGAAAAAAATCGTCCATTAGGAGGTCCTAGTGGTGGTAATGGAGGAAGAGGTGGCAGCATTTATTTAAGATGCTCTCAAACAGTCACTACACTTGTTAATTATCGACATTCAAAAGCATTTATTGCAGAAGATGGACAAAAAGGCGATATCAAGAGTATGTATGGCAGAAAAGCTGAAGATATTTATATTGATGTACCTCTTGGAACTGTTGTTTTTTTAGAAGAAAACCACGAATTCATCGTTGATATGGATGAGGTTGGTAAAACATTTTTGATTTGTAAAGGTGGCCGTGGTGGTAGAGGTAATGAAGCCTTTAAAAATTCACGAAATAAAGCTCCAAAAATTGCTGAAAATGGATTTCCTGGCGAAATTAAAAGAGTTATTTTAGAACTTAAACTTTTAGCTGATGTAGGTATTGTTGGATTCCCAAGTGTTGGAAAATCTACTTTTATAAGTTGTGTAACAAATTGTAAAGCTGAAATTGGCGATTATGATTTTACAACATTAGTTCCAAATCTTGGCGTAGCAACCACAAAAGATGGAAATTCATTTGTTTTAGCAGATATGCCTGGGCTTATTAAAGGTGCACATCTTGGTAAAGGTTTAGGATTATTATTTTTAAGACATATTGAACGTTGTAAAGTATTAATTCATATGATTGATATGAGTGGTGTAAGGGATCCTTATGAAGCTTATAAAGATATAAATGATGAATTAAGAGATTATGGTATGCATTTAATTGATCGTCCACAAGTTATTGTTGCTAGTAAAATGGATGAAGAAGGTGCGAAAGAACGTTTAGAAAAGTTTGAAAAACAAATTGATAAAAAGGTAATTCCTATTTCTTGTGTTACCGAAGAAAATTTAGATTTGGTTTTATATGCTTGTTATGATTTATTAAAAACCGCTGAATCTTTCCCAGTTTATGAAGAAAAAGACAAAGAAAAGATTTATGATGCAACAAGTGATGAACCATTATTTACAATTACTAAAACTAACGAACATACTTTTGTTATTAGTGGTGCTAGAGTTGAAAGAACATACGACATCATCAATATTTCTACTGATGAAGGTATGATGAGATTAATTACATATCTTAATAAGATTGGAGTAGATAGAGAACTACATAAGATGGGCGCAAAAGATGGAGACACTGTAAAATTAAAAGATTTCAGTTTTGATTT
Organism: Gemmiger formicilis; assembly: GCA_963626345.1. GTDB lineage: Bacteria > Bacillota_I > Bacilli_A > RFN20 > CAG-826 > Onthovivens. The sequence continues at coordinate 79,588 of CAVFXI010000034.1, forward strand.
TTACGAATAATTTCATACTTACTATTTTAAATGTTAGATTTTTTAAAAGGTAAGGTTGTTTATGTTGATAAAGATTTTGTTGGACTAGATGTCCATGATTTTGGATTTAGAG